>SKUL01000190.1 GCA_007129985.1 Flavobacteriales bacterium | reverse complement strand
CCGGAGAGGACGGATTGGCTCAGTGTCACCTCACCACTCCTTTCGATGTGGTAGGTCAGCCCTGGGCACTGTGGTTGCCTAACAACATTGGCGAGCCTCAGTACTACTACCTCACCGAAGCTGGCGGATCGTTTGTAGAACTGCCCAACGGTCGTGCGCACCTTACAGGTGTAGCTTACGCTAGCAACAACCCCGGCAAGCGTTGGATTATTGATGTGTACTTCAAAGACCGCGCTGACTGGGATGAGTGGAGTGGCCTTGGTCGCAGCTACAAAGACGATGCGAACTTCGCAACGGCTGGTGGTCTGTTTGAGAACTGGGATTACTACATCCTCAACGCAGACAGCGCCATCCTTACCGGTGACGGTCTGTACGCTGGTTCATCGCTCGATCTGAGCCACGCTCCTGCCAGCCTGTTCTTCGGGTTCCAGGTGGGTGAAGCAGCCAACAATCGCAACGCTGCCGATGGTATGTCAGGTTGGTTCTTCTACAATGGTCAGTGGAATGATGCAGATGTAAATGGTATCGGTGACTTCGCATTTGAGAAAGAATGCCCCGAGTGTGACTACACCATTACCCGCATCTGGACGGCTACTGATGATTGTGGAAACTCAACTAGTGTGGTTCAGATTATCACCGTGCAACCCGGTGAAGAGAGCGATATGCCCGAAATTGAAATGCTGCAACCGGAACTCGAAGTTGTGCTTGAGGCGTTCCCGAACCCTTCACCCAACCGCGCATGGATTACTTTCGAGCTGCCCGAGCTTTCTAAGCAAACTCAGCTTGAAGTAATTGATATGACCGGAAAAGTTGTTCAAGTCTTGTACCGCGGCGAAGCTGCTGCTCAGCAGGAATACCGCTTTGAGTTTGACGGATCCGGGCTGCATTCAGGTATTTACCTGTACCGACTTACAACCGATAACGAAGCGCACGTAAAACGACTTGTGATTGCTAAGTAATAAGTTAGGTGGTTAGATGATTGTGCTCCGAAAGGGGTAAATCAGTAAGGCCCGCGCTATGGCGCGGGCCTTTTTGTGTTCAACACAATTTTGCTTCAGCCCACTAGAAAAGGGTAATCTGTCCTGCCCCGTCATCCGACGAGCCGCCTGAGTCTTTTGCTCGCCCCTTGGGCTTCTTTTCTTTCACAGGTGTTTGAGGTTCCTCGCTTTCGTCAATATCCCACTCAACCGTGATGGGCTCATCCGAAAGCACCTCCTCATTCCCTTCTTCGCTATGAGGTGTTTGGCCAGCTGAAGATGCTTGAGTCTCCTCAGTGTCGTCACCGGGCTCATCCTCTTCACCAGCATCCACTTCGTCTGTTGTATCTTCCACTTCCGGAACCGGACTGTTTTGGGCAGCCAACTTCCGCTTTTCATTCTCAAGTTCCTCCTCATGAACAGCCTCTAACTCTTCATCCATCTCGAGGAAATCAATGCTCTTCACCTTGTGGGGAGTGAGTCTGTTACCAATGGCGTGGATTCCCTTAACCGCTATGAAGTCGCGCAAATTTACCTGTTCGTCATCACGATCGGAACTGCGGCGATCAAACTGAATGTTCACCGAAGGCGCGTGCAAGGTACTCACCATTTCCAGTCGCGATTCCTCGTGCTCGGTAATGAAGGAAACCACCTTGTCGGTCTTCTCTACCAAAAAGCGCTTTACGTTGTACTGCTGCTTCTCCCCTTCAAAATACACCGCGGTAACAGGACGCAACGGCTCCCACTTTTCAATCAGAACCATGTCCTCGTCAAAATGAGTGGACAGGTCAAATGTGGTGAGCTTGAGGGTTCCTTTCGATGAAACTGTGAGTATCCGGTCATCACCCGAGAACTCACCCAATAGGGTTCCTCTTCCATCAACGTTCAGGCGGTTTACAACGTCGTCATACCACACCTTACGAGCTGAAAGCGTGGATGCCCCTTTTTCTTTGAGTTCAATCTTACTGACAATGTTCTTGGTCAGCGTATTTCCTTTGGCGTTTCGGGTTCGAATGGCCAAGTCTGCAAAATCGAAGTCAAACCTGATTTTCTTCAGTTTAGGTCGTGGACGCAGCTTAACCGCAATCACTTCGGCCAAACCATTGGGGTTCGCTGAAAAGTAAAGCACTTTGGAGCCTTTGTTTCCGGCTGTAAGGTCGTACTCCTTATCGCGGGTAATGCTGCTCACGGGGAAGCGCTTCACCATGGCCGGACCACTTTTCCCATCCTGATAAACGAGATGGTAAATGGTGCGCTTGTCGCCCTTCTTCCAGACGCCAATGTGCAGAATGCCCTTGCCCACAAACTTCTTGTTGTCAATACGGGTAACGAGCATGGTTCCATCTTCGCGAAACACAATGATATCGTCAATATCTGAGCAGTCGCTCACGTACTCGTCCTTGCGCATTCCCCAGCCGGCAAAGCCCTCTTCGCGGTTTACGTAGAGTTTTTTGTTGGCTACAATTACCTTGGTGGCTTCAATGTTATCGAAGGCCTTGATTTCAGTTTTGCGCTCACGACCTTTTCCGAATTTGGTTTTCAGGCGCTTGTAATAGTCAATGGCGTATTCAACAAGGTTTGCGAGGTGATGATTCACTTCGGCAATAGCCTCCTCCAGTTTGTTGATTTGCTCGTCGGCTTTAAAGCTGTCAAACTTTGATATGCGCTTGATTTTGATTTCGGTAAGACGAACTATATCCTCTTCGGTTACTTTGCGCTTCAGGTGCTTGATGTGCGGCTTCAATCCCTTGTCAATAGCAGAGATTACACCCTCCCACGTTTCTTCTTCTTCGATATCGCGATAAATGCGCTTCTCGATGAAAATCTTCTCCAGGGAAGAAAAATGCCACTGCTCTTCCAGTTCATTCTTGCGGATCTCCAGCTCCATTTTGAGCAAATCCAGCGTCCGTTGGGTAGAGCGCCGCAGCATTTCTGTCACCCCGATAAACTCCGGCTTATCGTCGTTGATGACACAGGCATTGGGCGAAATGGATACCTCGCAGTCTGTAAAGGCGTACAGGGCATCAATGGTTTTATCGGGTGATACTCCTGCAGGGAGGTGAATAAGGATTTCCGCGCTGTCGGAGGTGTTGTCCTCAATTTTGCGGATTTTAATCTTGTTTTTTTCGCTGGCTTTCACCACGCTATCAATCAGCGAGGTAGTAGTAGTTCCAAAGGGAATTTCGTACACAACCAGGGTCTTCTTGTCGAGCTCCTTGATTTTGGCCCGCACCCGAACGCGCCCACCGCGCAGCCCGTCATTATAGTTGGAGAAATCGGCCATTCCGCCATTGGGAAAGTCCGGCAACACTCGAGGCTTTTTGCCTTTTAGGACATCTATACTTCCGTCAATCAGCTCAATAAAGTTGTGAGGCAGAATCTTGCAAGCCAACCCCACTGCAATACCTTCGGCACCCTGTGCGAGCAACAACGGAAACTTCACCGGCAAATGAACCGGTTCCTGATTACGACCGTCGTAAGAAAGCTGCCAATCGGTGGTTTTGTGGTTGAACACAACTTCCAGCGCAAACTTCGAGAGCCTTGCTTCAATGTATCGCGGTGCGGCTGCACCATCGCCGGTGAGTGTGTTTCCCCAGTTACCCTGGGTATCAATCAAGATGTCTTTTTGACCGAGTTGTACCAGCGCATCACCAATGGAAGCATCCCCGTGCGGGTGAAACTTCATGGTGTGACCGATTACGTTGGCCACCTTGTTGTAGCGGCCATCGTCGAGGTCTTTAAGGGCGTGCATCAATCGCCGCTGAACGGGTTTCAATCCATCCATACCGGCGGGCACGGCGCGCTCAAGGATAACGTACGACGCGTAATCCAAAAACCAATCCTTGTACATTCCCGAAACGGGTATAATCCGCCCCAGGTTGTCTCCTCCGCTTCCTTCTTCTTGCTCCGGATTGGGGTTTTCGGGTGGTGTTTCTTCAGACATTCCTATGCTTGCGTTGTTTCTTCCAGTTCGGCTTCAATTTCCTCAACGAGGTCCTTCTCAACCCGCAGGTTTTCAATGATAAATTCTTGTCGGTCGGGTGTATTCTTGCCCATGTAAAAGCTGAGCATATCCTGAATGGGGTTGTCCTTGGTAATCACAACCGGGTCAATCCGAATATCTTCACCGATAAAGTGTTTGAACTCATCGGGCGAAATTTCTCCAAGTCCTTTGAAGCGGGTAATCTCCGCAGTTTTACCAAGTTTCTTAAGTGCTTCCCTTCGCTCCTCTTCACTGTAGCAGTAGATGGTTTCCTTCTTGTTGCGCACCCGGAAAAGCGGCGTTTGCAGCACATAAAGGTGGTCGTTCTTTACCACATCGGGGAAAAACTGCAGGAAGAACGTAATGAGCAGCAGGCGGATGTGCATACCGTCCACGTCGGCATCGGTAGCAATCACAATCTTGTTGTAGCGCAGGCCATCCATGCCATCCTCAATGTTCAGCGCGGCTTGAATAAGGTTGAATTCCTCGTTTTCGTAGACAATGCGCTTGGTAAGGCCGAAGGTGTTGAGTGGCTTTCCCTTGAGACTGAAAACGGCCTGTGTATTGACATCGCGACTTTTGGTGATGGAACCGCTCGCAGAGTCTCCCTCGGTAATGAACAAGGTGGTTTCCTTCTCTCTTTCAGGGTCTTTTCCGTCGTTGAAGTGCAGGCGGCAATCGCGCAGCTTTTTGTTGTGCAGGTTGGCTTTTTTGGCTCTGTCGCGGGCCAGCTTGCGGATTCCTGCCAGTTCTTTGCGCTCTTTTTCAGAGCGGCGAATTTTCTTTTCGAGTTCTTCGGCAACTGTTGGATTGCGGTGCAGGAAGTTGTCGAGGTGCTCTTTGAGGAAATCTCCCACAAAGGCGCGCATGGACTTTCCGCCCGGCTCAATCTCCTGCGAGCCCAGCTTGGTTTTGGTTTGCGACTCGAACACAGGCTCAATCACCTTTACGCTGATGGCCGCCACGATGGAGCTTCGAATATCTACGGCCTCATAGTTCTTGCCGTAAAAATCGCGGATGGTTTTGGCCACGGCTTCGCGAAAAGCGCCTTGATGGGTTCCTCCCTGCGTGGTGTGCTGCCCGTTTACGAACGAGTAGTATTCCTCACCGTAGGAGCTTCCGTGGGTAAAGGCTACTTCAATATCATCGGCTTTCAGGTGAATGATGGGATACAATGGTTCGCCATCCATCTTTTCCTGAAGGAGGTCATACAGTCCGTTTTCGCTGTAGTAGCGATTTCCGTTGAACCAGATGGAAAGGCCGGTATTGAGGTAGCAATAGTTAAGAATCAGTCGCTCAATATGCTCGGTGCGGAAGGAGTAATTCCGGAAAATCGTCTCGTCGGGTATAAACTCAACGTAAGTACCGTTGCGGGCTTCGGTGTCGAGCAGGTCATTGTCTTCTACCAGCTCTCCCTGATTGAAAAGGGCTCGCTTCATTTTGCCCTCTCGCACAGATTCAACCTTGAAATTCGACGACAAGGCATTCACCGCCTTGGTACCCACACCGTTCAAACCTACCGACTTCTTAAATGCCTTGGTGTCGTACTTGGCGCCGGTATTGATACGCGACACACAATCAATTACTTTACCAAGCGGGATACCACGTCCGAAATCACGTACGGAAACGATTCCGTCTTTGATTTTCACTTCAATTTTCTTTCCGTGGCCCATCACAAACTCGTCGATACAGTTGTCGAGCACCTCTTTTACAAGGATGTAGATACCGTCATCGAAAGAGTTTCCGTTTCCGAGCTTCCCGATGTACATACCGGGGCGCAGGCGGATGTGCTCTTTCCAATCGAGCGAGCGTATATTATCTTCGGTGTAATTCGTTTCTGCTGCCATCTTTGTTTGTTGGAACGCAAAATTCCTGTATTCCGCGTGAACAGTCGGCTAAATTAGCTTTTCAACCCGCCCGATTTTGGGTCTGCGGCGAGAATTTATTCACAGGTTTTTGAAAAGCGGAAATGGGGGTTGAGGGGGTCGCAAGCATTGCTTAGGTTCTGTTTCCGAGAAACGTTCTAATCCGTCAACTTGAGGTCACATTGTTGTGACTTCAAATCTTTCCATTGACTGGCTGTCAAACGAACCATAAAGTATTCCCGGCCACCCAAACCGAATCACCAAGATTTACAACGTCTGAGTACCTGTTTCGGTAGCTTCGATCCTCGTGGTGTTCAAATACCTGTGCCGTTAGCAACGACAAATTGAAACACAACAAAATTGTAATGAACGAACGTGTTCTCATATCTGAAGAGTTGATAATTATTACCGTTTAGGGCGAAGCATTTTGCCATATTTTGGACAAGATATGGTTTTTTGGAGTATGGTGCATACAAGCACTGCCGTGCTAATGCTTGCAAGAAGCAGGCTAAAACCCCACAAAACAGAGCTTCGCCGGTGCGCGGTAAACATCAGCAAGCAATCAACTCAATTCGCCTCATCGAGTATGACGCCAATTTCCATCGCAAAATTCAAAGGATCTTGCGGCATGTTGTGCTCAAT
>SKUL01000089.1 GCA_007129985.1 Flavobacteriales bacterium | reverse complement strand
GTTGCGATGTGGAGTAAATGCTTGGCTGTTCGGGCCAGAAAGGGTTGGTTCATGAGGGCTTATTTCAGGGCCCTGAAAATAAAGGAAACAAACTGATTGAACTCTTTTCGAGATGAAAAAATGGTAAGGGTCTGTTTCCAAAGGAGATTGCCGGTGAGTTTTTTCGGGTCGGGTTTGAGTTTGGTGGGCTGCAGGTTGATGTCGGAATTAGGCTTAGGGTGCTTTTCGCCGTTTTCTGAACCCAGAAAATGACTCGCAAAGTCATCGGCGGTTTTGAAGTGTTGCTTGGCCTTGGGCATATTCCCTTGCTTTTCGAGCAACAGTCCAAGGTTGTTGTGTGCGATGGCGTCTTCGGGGTCCAGTTCAACTGCTTTTTCATAGTCGGCAATGGCGCCGGCCAGGTCTCCCAATGCATCTTTGGCAAAGGCTCTGCTGGCGTAACGGTAGCTGTAACCTGAATCGAGCTCAACTGCCCGGTCAAAATCCGACAGGGCCTCGCGCTTTCGTTTCATATTGAGGAACACCGTACCCCGGTAGCTAAACAGGTCGGCGTTTTGTTTGTCGCTCTTGATGAGTTCGTTGAATATCTTAAGGGCAGGCTCAAAACGGCCTTCCTTGAGGTGTTCAACGGCTTTTTGTTGTTTGCTTAACATGGCTGTGCAAAGTTAGTATTTCGTTGCGCGTTCACTCTTTCTTGTGGATTCCAGTAGCTTTGCACTATGGATTTCCCGCTCTATCGAAAATACGCCAACGGAGCTTCATTTTTCGAGGTGCTGTCTGATTCGGAGTTCCGCGAGTTGAAAGTGGTGGGTGGGTACTACGAATTACACCACATCAAAGCCACCATTCTGCCCGAAAGGAACTACATTTCAGATCTCATAAACAATTCAGAAGGGTATTATGTTGAGGCGACCCAAAACGAGTATCGGCAGAAATTAGCATGGTGCGAGCAGCAACTTCAGCCCATGGGTATGCGTCAGGATAAGGAATCCAGCTGAGCATAAAGTTTTCATAACGTCATTGAGTAAACAAACCGCAGAAGAATTTGTAATTTTCACATCCTCGTAATGAACCTGAAAGCCCATTTTCTGCGTGTGATGTTTGGTTTCCTGGTGAGCCTTTTTTGGGCTTGCCCTGAAGCCCATGCTGATCACCTGGTGGGAGGGGAGCTCTATTACGAGTGTCTGGGCAATCATCAATATAAGATTACCCTGGTTATTTACCGTGACTGCTTTGCTACCGGAGCTCCTTTTGATCAGAATCCTGTGATGAGTATTTATCAGGGTACCACCCTGTACCAAAACACAAGTTGGATAGGATTTACAAGTTCTACCATCCCCATTGAAAATGATGACCCTTGCTTTGTAGCACCAACCGGAGTTTGCGTACAAAAGGCAGTTTATGAGCGAATTCTTACACTTCCGCCGAGCTTAACGGGTTATACCATTGTACACCAGCGCTGCTGTCGTGGTTATGACATCATCAATCTTACTAATCCACAGGCTCAAGGGAATACCTACACCATAGATATTCCACCAAATGATTTTGACTGTAACAGCAGTCCCATTTTTAATGAGTTGCCTCCTGTAGCAATATGTGTAAACCAGCCATTTGAGTTTGACCACAGTGCATCTGAAGCCGACGGTGACGAATTGGTTTACTCGCTTTGCAGTCCGTTGAATGGGGGTACTGCAATGAATCCGATGCCGAACCCTGCTTCTGCGCCGCCTTACCTTTCTGTGATTTATGCGCCCGATTTTTCGGCTGACGATCCCATCATCGCTGACCCCGGTTTCACGATAGACCCTGTAACGGGTTTTATGCAAGGCACGCCCACCCAGCTCGGTCAATACGTTGTGGGTGTTTGTGTGGAGGAATATCGCGATGGAGTTTTACTGAGTACCAAGCGACGCGACTTTCAGTTTAACGTGGTGCCTTGTGTACCCCCTATTACGGCCATTCCGGCAGTTTCACCTGCTAATCAGGAGACTTGTAGCGGACTGGAATTTCAGTTTGTTAACGAGAGCACGGGGGCAGATGATTTCTTTTGGGATTTTGGTGTGGAAGGGGATGACGATGCTGTGTCGGATTTATTTGCTCCCCAGTTTACCTTTCCCGATACAGGTGTTTATGAAGTGATGCTCGTGGCCAATCCCGGGCAGTTTTGCAACGACACCACGTTTTTGGAAGTAACGGCCTACCATCCAGTAAACGTTACTATTACAGATGTTGATTTTGTGTGTGAGGATGAGCAGGTGTGGTCAT
Organism: Flavobacteriales bacterium; assembly: GCA_007129985.1. Classification (GTDB taxonomy): domain Bacteria; phylum Bacteroidota; class Bacteroidia; order Flavobacteriales_D; family SKUL01; genus SKUL01. The sequence goes on along the minus strand of SKUL01000089.1, from coordinate 4,219 downwards.
TTGGCTGGACAGGTAGTGCCAGTGAGAGCGCGCAATTTAGTTGGTCGTTTGGAAATGGTTCTGCACCAAGCACGTCAGCCGATTTATTCCCGGAAGGTATAAGCTATTCTTCTCCCGGATTTAAAGCCGTGACGTTAAATGTTGTGCAGGGTATTTGCGAAGCTACAGCCACCTATAATTTTGAAGTTGCTCCGCCCGTAATTGCAGGAATTGCCCCCCAAAGTGAGTTTTGCGCGGGCCTTACAATGAATTTTACCAATCAGAGTAGTCAGGCCACGAGTTATGTGTGGGACTTTGGAGATCCCGGCAATCCCGAAACTGCTAGCGGGTTTAATGCGGTACATACGTTCAGTGAGTCAGGAAACTACGAGGTTACACTCGAAGCATCTGCCATTGGTGCCTGCCCTGACACCGCATCAGAAATTTTTGAGGTGGGTGAATTGGTTGAAGCCTTTTTCAGTACTCCTGCAATTCAGTGCTTCGAAGGGCATTCATTTGTTTTTCAGTCGGAAGGATCCCATTCGGAAGCCGCTGAAATTACATGGGATTTCGGGGGAGAGGCGTCAATAGCACAGTCTTTCAGTAGCAACCCTCCTCCTGTTATTTTTCCGGAGCCGGGCAGTTATCCTGTGACGCTGACGGTAACAGATAATGATTGTACCTCATCTCACACGGCTCTTGCTACGGTTGATCCTAATCCCCTTTCAGCTTTCACAGCTGCAGTAACTTCTGGTTGTGCGCCGCTTGAGGTGGCTTTTCAAAATCAAAGTCAGGGTTCGCAGGGACTTACCTTCAACTGGTATTTTGGTGATGGCAACACATCTGCTGCTGCTTTTCCGGTGCATACATACCACGAGCCCGGTGTGTACTCGGTACAATTGGATGTTTTCAGTTTTTCAGGATGCGTGGGAAGCGATTTTTCGGAGCGTGTAGATTATATCACTGTACTGCCCAGACCGGAAGCGGGCTTTGTGTTCGACCCTGAAGAGCTCACCATTTTTGACCCTGAAGTGAGCATTGCGAACCAAAGTGATTCAGCGGCTGCTTGCACCTATCTCTTTCCCGATGGCAGTACATTAGAGGGTTGCGACTTGAACTACGTCTTTGAAAATGCCGGCACTTTTGAGGTTATTCAAACTGTTACGGCAGAGAATGGTTGTCAGGCAACAGCCAGTGGAGTGATTCGCGTGTTGGGTCATCTCGTGTACGTTCCCAATGCTTTTTCGCCCAATGGAGACGGGGTCAACGATATTTTCCGACCCGTGATGCGCGGCATTCAGGCTTATGAAATGCGCATCCTCAACCGCACGAGCGAAACCCTTTTTCACACCACCGAGCCCGATGAAGGCTGGAACGGAACCTTTCGCGGTTCATACCTTGTGCAACCGGGGGTGTATGTGTATCAGATTCGGGTGCAGGACATGCGCGGAATCAATCATGATTACCAGGGGCACGTTACCGTTGTGCGTTAGAGCTTAATCATGGTTAGTGTGTCGTGGTGTGCTGATAAACCACAATCCCAACACGGTAAGCGCGCCATTCACCACCAGAATAAAAAATCCGAATTCAAATCCGTTGAACCACTTTGCCGACTGGCTGCTCAGCAGGTAGGAGAGTAGAGGGGCAGCGATAGCGATAAAGGGCACCTGTGAATCGCGTAGATTTCTCTTGATAAACAGCCCAAAAAAGTACAGCCCGAGGAGCGGCCCATAGGTATAGCCGGCCACGGTAAACAGGCTTTGTATCACACTGTCGTTGTTGATGGCTTTGAAAATGAGGATCACAGCTACCAGTACGAGCGACATTCCAACATGAACCTGTTTGCGAATGCGCTCCTGAGCAGTTTGGTCTTTGTGCTCTATGCGCAGAATATCCACACTGAAAGAAGTGGTAAGCGCCGTCAGTGCTGAATCTGCGCTCGAATAGGCCGAGGCAATCAGCCCCAACACAAAAAGCACCGCCACGCCTTGTCCGAGGTGTCCGTCCAACGCGATAATGGGGTAGAGGTAATCTGTTTGCTCAGGAATGGCAATTTGTTGTGCGTGTGCAAAGAGGTAGAGAAGCGCTCCCAGCGAGAGAAATAGCAGATTTACCACCACCAGTACCGCGCTGAAGGTAAACATGTTGGTTTGTGCCTCGCCGATGTTTCGGCAGGTGAGGTTTTTCTGCATCATGTCTTGGTCGAGTCCTGTCATCACGATGGTGATAAAGGCTCCGGCAAAGAACTGTTTCACAAAGTGCCGGGGAGAGTTCCAATCGTCAAAATACCACCACTGAGAGTAGTCGCTTTCACGCACGGTTTGGATGAGGGCAGAGGCGTTGAGGTTCATTTCACCGGCAATGAGATACACGGTAATTCCCACTGCCAGTAGCATAAAAAGGGTTTGCAGGGTGTCGGTCCACACAATGGTTTTGATTCCGCCACGGGCCGTGTACAACCAAATAAGCCCGATGGTGAGCAGCACGGTTATCACAAAAGGCACATGGATGTCCATGCGTTGAAAAACCAATTCGAACACAATGGCTACGAGGTACAGTCTGAACGCCGACCCTATGATTCGCGAGAGCAGAAAAAACGAAGCGCCTGTTTTGAGTGAGGTGGGCCCAAAGCGCTGACCGAGATAGGCGTAGATGGAGGTGAGTTGAAGTCGGTAATAGAGCGGAAGCAGCACCGTAGCCACCACCACATAGCCCAGCAGGTAGCCCATCACCATTTGCATGTATGAGAATGCGCTGGTTCCTACCCAGCCCGGCACGGAAATAAAGGTTACGCCGCTGAGCGACGCGCCCACCATCCCAAAGGCCACCACGTACCAGGGCGATTGCTTGTTGCCGGTGAAGAAGGTGGTGTTGTTGGCTCCCCGCGATGTGAAATGGGAAATGATGAGCAGAGCCCCGAAATAGCCGAGGATGATGATCAGTATGAGCGTTGGATTCACAGGACGAAGGAAAGCAATTTAGCGCGGATTATTACTGCCTTCGGTTGGCCAGCAGCGGTGGTGGTTCGCCGCTAAAGGGGTTGCTGCGGCCAATGGTGCGCGCTTCCATACCGGATGCCTTCATCACGGCGCGGTCGCCGTATCGCAGGCGGATTTTATCCATTGCACGGTAGAGGTTGATGCGCTCTTCGGTGTCGTCAAACAGGTTAATCTGGTGACCTCCGCCCACAAGGTGGCTGTATCGCACTCCCACCAAACGGATCAGCAGACGACGGTTGTAGAGGCGGTCAAAAAGCTCCAGTACTTTGGGAATGAGCAGGTGGTCGGCGGAGGTGTAGGGAATGCGGCACTGCAAGGTATGGGTGTTGAAATCGGAGTACCGCACCTTTACGGCCACACAGGCGCTTACCTTGTTGCCCCGCCTGAGCTGAAAGGCGAGGTTCTCGGCCATGGCGGTGAGGATGCCGCGGAGTTTTACCACGTCTATGGTGTCGCGGTTAAAGGTTCGCTCGGTAGAGATTGACTTGCGCTCGGAGTGGGAAATAACGGGGGTGTTGTCAATGCCTTGTGCTTTTTTCCAGATAACCCGACCGTGTGCACCGAGTACGCTTTCCATCATTTCGGGGGGCATATCCTGCATGGTGCGGATAATTTTTACGCCCAGGTTGCAGAGTGTCTGGTAGGTTTTGTCGCCCACCATGGGTATTTTCTTTACCGATAGCGGGGCGAGAAAGGGTTTTTCGGTGCCGTATTCAACCATAAGCTGGTTGTTGGGCTTGGCCTCGCCGGTGGCTACTTTCGATACGGTTTTGTTGCACGACAGTCCAAACGACAATGGTAGGCCGGTTTCGCGAATGATGCGTTGGCGGAGCTCGGCAGCGTATTTCAGGCAGCCAAAAAAGCGATCCATGCCGGTGAGGTCGAGGTAAAACTCATCAATGGAGCTTTTTTCAACTACGGGCACGGCCTCGCGGACGATATCGGTAACCATGCGCGAGTATTTGGTGTAGTTCATGGTGTTGCCGCGAATCACCACGGCTTCGGGGCAGAGTTGTTTGGCCAGTCGCATGGGCATGGCAGAGTGTACGCCAAAGCGGCGGGCTTCGTAGCTGCATGAGGCCACCACGCCGCGGTCGCTCGTGCCGCCAATGAGAATAGGCTTTCCGTTTAGCCGGCTGTCTATAAGGCGTTCTACCGACACAAAAAATGTGTCGAGGTCGAGGTGGGCAATGGCGGTATTTTTATCGGGTGGATTCAATGTTGATGGGGGTGTTTTTGGT
>SKUL01000250.1 GCA_007129985.1 Flavobacteriales bacterium | reverse complement strand
GTGGCATCTAAATTCCAGCCCATCACCTTGCTGAGCACAATGGCCGGTGCGTAAATGGTGATACCTGCGGCTAACCCTCGGCTTACAAGGAAAAGCAAAGCCGCCAGCCAACGTGTTTTCAAGTCAAAACGGTTCTCGAGAAACTCGTAAGCCGTATATACTTTCAGCTTGAAATACAGCGGAATGGCAAAGGCGCAAATCAGCACCAGTGCAATGGGCATCCCGAAGTAAAACTGCACAAAGCTCATCCCTTCCTCGTAGCCCAAACCGGGTGTTGAGAGAAACGTGATGGCACTGGCTTGTGTGGCCATGATAGACAAACCGATGGACCACCAACGAATGCGGTCGTCACCGCGCAAAAAATCGGTGGCGCTGCCCTTGCGCGACTTCCAGATTCCGTAAGCCACAATGCCCGAGAGGCTACCCAGCAGCACAATCCAATCGAGCGTACTCACGACAGCCAAAGGGTTAGCAGGTAGAACAACACGATAAGCACAAGAAGGTACCCTAGAAGCGCGGTGTAAAACCTATTCCAGGTTCCGAATATGGGCGGACGGTCATTTTGCATTGCGCGCAGTTTTTCCGCCGGCCACAAGATTGGCTAGCAAACGGTATGCACCGGGCACCCCTGCGGGTAATTGCCGGAAAAAGGCAATGCCCGTGTACACAAACATTCCTTCTCCGTAGGGCGCGGCAATCAGGCCACCCTGTAGCGCCTCCGTTTCACCGGGGTCTTTCCACGCGATGAGGGGGGTAAAGGCTTCGTCCCAATCGTCGGCAAAGTAAAGGCCGCGCTCCTGCACCCAGTTTTCAAAATCGGCAGGCCCAATTTTATTGGGGATGTTGAGCAGCGGATGTTTTTTGTCGAGCAATGTAGCCTGCGCATCTTCGTCGGTTACCCTGTCGCGGGAAATTCTGAAGCGATGCGGTCCAATTTCCTCCGTCACCAAGCCGAAACTCACGCAGTACTGCACAATGAGGTTTCCGCCTTGACGCACGTAATCATGCAGGTGATGGTTTACACCCTCCAGCGCATTGTGAATGTTGTAGGCCCGGATTCCGGTGATGATGGCATCGTACACAGAGAGGTCGGTACCGCCCAAATCTTCGGGTGCAATGAGGTTCACCTCGTAGCCCATGGAGCGCAGGGCCTTGGGGATATCATCTCCCGAGCCCTCGATGTAGCCGATTCGACGGCCGCGGGTTTCCAGCTCAAAGTTCACCGCCAATACCTCGCTGGGGTAAAGCAGTGGTTGCACCGGAATGTGGTCGTACTGGATTTCTTTTTCGCTTTGGGCGTAAACTCCGTCGGCGGTTTCAGCCACCAGTTTTACGGTGCCGGTTTGGGCGTTCTTTCCCGGGCGAAGCTCAAAGGTCACCACGGTTTCTTCGTTTTTGCGGCGAAGTTCAAAGGTATTCTCGGGCGGGTCGCAGATCCAACCTGCGGGCACCTCTGCGCGCACGGAGCCAATCTGCGAATCGGCATGGGCACGCAAACGCACTTTGATACGCGCCACATCGCGATTGGGCGCAACCATAACAGGCTCAGCCGGATTAACCGTAAGGGCCGGAACTACTTTCAGCAGGCGCATTTGCTCTCCTTTGGCGCGGTCGGCCCACTTGTGAATCACCGGAATGCGCTGTTGCAAGGGGTAGCCCATCACTTCAAACCGAAACGTGGCCGAAAAGGGCCAGTCGCTTTCTGCATTGCCGCGCAACAAAGGGTCATCCACCACAAACATACCCGGCAATTTTTCCTCTACCAGCCAGTATTGCTCGGTAGGAGGGTGCGTGGGCGAAACGTTCAGGGTCATGGGCAAGAGGTGGGTGCGGTCGCGAAGAAGGTGGTGCGTAATGGATGTATCATTACCGTTGAGGTCGGCACCTAGCCAATGTACTTCTACGTTGCTTCTGTTGAGGGCGGTGAGGTCCACCTTGATGGCATCACCTGCCAGCACTTTGTAGTAACCGGTGGTGGCTTCGCACCAGATTCCGGCGCATTGAATGATGAGCTCACGCGCCATTTCGAGTCGTGCATCGCGGAAGTAGGACGGCGGCAAGGCCTCAATCTGTTGTGCAATGGCTATCAACTGCGGAATGGATGCAGAAGGCTCTTGCGGATTGTAGGTCCGGATGGCGCTTTCAATCGCCTCGCCAATCGGAGCGCCACCCTCCAAACGAGACCATGCTGCATCGGACGGCGTAAAAAGCTCTTCCTGCACCGGTGAACCTTTGAGCCATTGCAAATACTCCGTGCTGGAGCCGCGTTGCAGCAAGGAGCCAAATCCCTGACTGCTGTGCTGACTGCGACTGATAGAGGCAATCTCGCCCATAGAACGCCCTAAAAGTGGCTCGTACTCGCCCACTTCGATGGTCATGATGTTGGGGTCTTGTGCAGCGCGCTCGGGCAGGGTTTTGTCCCACCAGGTGCTCACGTTGTGAAACAGTTGTCTGGGCTGCCAGGGTTCTACGTATTGCAGTTGCTCGGGAAAAGCGTTGGGGTCGGCGGCGAGGTCAAAAGCCTCTACACTCAGGATGGCACTGGCGGTGTGATGCCCGTGTCCGCGGGGGTCGTCGTGCGAAAAACGGTTGATGATGATATCCGGGCGGTATCGGCGAATCACCCAAACCACATCGCTCAAAACTTCTTCGCGCCCCCATTTTTCAAACGATTCATCGGCACTTTTGGAGTACCCGAAATCGTAAGCGCGGGTAAAAAACTGCTGACCGCCATCGGTGCGACGTGCGGCGAGTAATTCCTGGCTGCGGATAAGGCCCAGTTCGAGGCCGATTTCGGGGCCAATCAGGTTTTGGCCACCGTCGCCGCGGGTAAGGCTGAGGTAGGCAACATCTACGCGCTCGTGGTTGGCGAGGTGTGTAATGAGGCGGGTGTTTTCGTCGTCGGGGTGGGCTGCCAGATAGAGCACGCGCCCGAGCTTACCCAGCTTGTGCATTTCGTGCAAAATTTCACCGGACGACCACTGCTGGCCGTATTGGGCGTGTATCCAACCGGGAAAAAGAACGAACAGCAACAGAGCGAATCGGGTCATAGCTTGTTTTTTGCAGACATCGGGCGAAAATACGCGCTTTCGGGCGATTGCTCCCTGCGTATAACCGCACTAACGTTTGGGAGGGGTGATTGTTTTTTGTTTCATAGCAGAAAGCACCATCGGCCTGTGAGCCTTCAGCGATTCAATTGGTGAATGAACATCGCACAAAAAACCCCGGCCTGCAAGCAGAACCGGGGCGTGTTTCATAGCTCGGAAATGTTTTAGAATCTGATGGTAAGACCCACCTGCACCACCGCGAACTCGGGACGCGCCTCCATGGTAGAGAAGTTGGCTGTACCGTCGTTCTGGAGCATAATACTCTGGTGGTCAATCATCGTGGTGCGCGACTCATACATGCGCTGAAACTTTCCCTCGAGGAAAATGTGCGGTGCAACGCGGAACTGAACTCCGGCTCCCCAGCCGTACATCCAGGCCATGTTGTTGTGCATGCGCTCAGTGCTTTCCATGGTTTCGCCATTGGCATAACGGCCGGTGATGTCTTTGCGGGTTACGTAGTTACTCCATCCGGCAACACCCTCTGCAAAAGGCTGAATACGACCTCTGAAAGGTGCAAGTCGCATAAAGGTTGAGTAGTTGTAGCGGTTGGTTACCAGCTCTACGTTGCCCGATGTAAGCGCCTCTCCGTTGTTCAGAAACACGCTCTCGCTTTCGCTACCCATGCGGTTCCATGCAAAGCCGAAGCCCATGTGCACGGGCGAACCGCGGAATGTGGGACCCGAGACGGTGGCGGCTAGGCCAACGGGTGTTCCGTCGAATTGATTGGCAAAATCGCCTGTTGGAATGGCAGTTTGTGCTCCTCCGGACAAGGCTGTTTGCAGGCCACCTCTCTGCGCAATTGCATGCTGCGCGAACAGTACTGAAACAGCCATGACCAGCGTCTGAAAAAAAGCTCTAGTTTTCATGGCTATTCGTTTTTTAAGGTTTCGCCGTTGTTAGGTTTTCTAACTTTGGTCGTGGGCTCAAAGAAAACCAATCTGTGTGCCAAAAGTTGCGCTCTTGGAAATTGACTGGATAGAATACGGTTATTTAGGACTTTTTGTTGCCAGTTTTCTGGCGGCTACCATCCTGCCTTTTAGTTCTGAAGTGATTCTTGCCCTGATGCTTGCGGGGCCGTTTTCGGCGGCAGGTGTGCTGGTGAGCGCCACCATGGGAAACTGGCTCGGAGGCCTCAGTAGCTACGCTCTGGGTTACCTCGCCAAATGGCAATGGATAGAGCGCTATCTGCGCATCAAACGCACGCAGATTGAAAGCTGGCATCATCGCATTGAGCGCTATGGCTCAGGATTGGCATTTTTGTGCTGGCTGCCAGTTGTGGGCGACCCCCTTGCCGTGGCCTTGGGCGTGTTCAGGGTTTCGTGGCAAAAAGTGTTTTTCTGGATGCTGCTCGGAAAATTTTTGCGCTACCTGCTGATCGTATTAGGGGTGCAGGCTTTTTTTCTTTAGAAGCCTGAATTCGTGTAGAATAGAACGATAATCTCAGCGGGCATCCGCGTGGGTTCCGAACCCATATTCCTCTGCCGCAAATAAACATTTGAGCCATCGCGGTTGTAATGAAGCTGTTCATGTCGGCTTTGCCCCGACACATATCAAACCCTAAACACAAAACACATGCTATCACCCGTAATGAAACAGGCCTATGACGCGGCCGGTGACGACCACCGCATGACCTCCATAGAAACCCCCATGCGCCCCGACGCATTTGCAAAAACCGACGAAGAGAAAATCATCACCATTGAGCACCACTTTGCGCGCATCATGGAAGAGCTCGGGCTTGACCTCACCGACGACAGCCTGCAAGGCACCCCTTATCGCGTGGCCAAAATGTTTGTAAAGGAAATGTTCAGCGGACTTGACCCTAAGAACAAACCGAGTATTTCGGTTTTTGAAAACAAGTACGAGTACAACAAGATGCTGATTGAAACCAACATCTCCTTCAACTCGGCCTGTGAGCATCACTTTTTGCCGATTGTGGGCAAAGCTCACGTGGCGTATATTTCATCGGGCAAGGTAATCGGCTTGTCAAAAATCAACCGATTGGTGCAGTACTATGCTCGCCGCCCTCAGGTGCAGGAGCGTATGTCGGTGCAGATTTTCAACGCCCTGAAAGAAGCCCTCAACACCGAGAGCGTGATTGTGGTGATTGATGCCGAGCACCTTTGCGTAACCTCACGCGGTGTGATGGACAAAACCAGCCGCACCACCACCGTTGAATACGGCGGACAGTTTGCTGATAAATCCGTTCGCAACGACTTCTTCAGAATGATACCTGCTGTGAGCGGGTGTTGATGGGAGGATGGGCCGATTAGACGATGAGCCAATTAGCCGATTATGTTCGCAACGCAGTCAGGTCCGTTGGACGCTGACTGGTTGCATTAGAACGAAACGCACGCGGGCGAGACAATGAAACGCTGTCAAGGATTTGATGTAGTGCTCGCCTTTGACTCTCCATGCGTAGAAAGCCGCTGAATCGGCCCTTCATTCCATTCAACACCACCATCTTGTCCACTCTGAGCCACAAGCGAAGAGTCTCAGCTCACGAGGTTGATAATGTGATAATTTAGTGATGAGATGATTAGACAATTGGCCGATAGGGAATCAACCAGTGAATAGAAGATGAGGATTGAGATTAGACAAAAAGGCCGTTGCAAACGAGGACGAGAGTGGGGCTTGAGAATGAGATAATTTGGTGATGCGATGATTAGATGATTTGATAATTGCAGCCAACCGGATGGCGTCCCCCAAGGGACCCGTCCGCGTTGAGAAGGTGAAAAAATGACCCAATTAGACGATTATACAATTGGCCGATTGTGAATTATCCAGTGGATTGAAGATGAGGATGACGACTGGACATGGAAGCCGTTGCAAACGGCCATCTCAGACGTCCTCGTTGCAAACGAGGACGTGAGTGGGGAATGGCACCTTGAAAAAACCCCCGCCGCAAAACCTGCAACGGGGGCATCACTAGGGCTATTCGAGAATTTTATGCCATCAGTCATGTAACTTGATGGCACGTTTTACAAGCAGTTCATCATCTACAAACAAGGTGTAGTGATACAGACCTGCGGGTAATCCGGCGGCATCCCATACGTAAGTGTAGGTACCTGCGGTTTGCTCGGCATTCTCGAGCTGGGTTACCTCGCGGCCGTTGCCATCGTGAATTTTCAGCATCACCCTGCCGCCCTGCTCAAGGGTGTAGCGAATGGTGGTGTGTGCGCTAAAAGGGTTGGGAGTGTTTTGCCTAAGTATATTGCCCGACTCTTTGTTGCCTTCATCCATAGGATACATCAGGCCTCCATGGCCCTGGCTTTTGGCACCTTCAACACCGTTGCAACAGCCACTAACCTGCTCCTGAAGGGCACTTAACTGATCCAACACTTCAGCCAAAACGGCATTCTGAGATTCAATGATTTCTT
>SKUL01000243.1 GCA_007129985.1 Flavobacteriales bacterium | reverse complement strand
GATTCCAAATGAGCTACAATGGCCGAAGCGATGGGGTGTTCAGAGAGTTTTTCGAGCGACAAAACCGCTGTTTTCAACTCCTGTTCAGATATTCCTTCGGCAAGCTGAAAGGCCGTTACCTGAGGTCGACCCTCGGTGAGTGTACCGGTTTTATCCAGCACCACCGTATCCAATTTGTAGGCGAGTTCGAGCACGGTGGCATCTTTAATCAGAATTCCCAGCTCCGCTCCCCTGCCGATTCCCACCATCAAAGCCGTGGGCGTAGCCAGCCCAAGCGCACAAGGGCAGGCAATAATGAGTACCGTAATAAGGATGACTACAGCCCTTGTAAAGGGCTCGTCGGGAGTGGTGAAAAACCAGATGGCCGACGCGATGATTGCCAGAACGATGACCGTCGGCACAAAAACCGCCGAAATCCTATCTACCAGTTTCTGTATGGGCGGCTTACTGGCTTGGGCGCGTTGTACCGCCTGAATGATTTGCGCCAGAAACGTATCGCTTCCCACCTTTTGCGCGAGCAATTTGAGGCTGCCCTTTTGGTTGATGGTACCCGCGTACAGCTTGTCGCCCTTGTTTTTTTGAACAGGCAGCGGCTCTCCCGAAATCATGCTTTCGTCCACATAACTCTCGCCCGATTTCACCTTGCCGTCCACCGGAATTTTTTCGCCCGGCCGAACCAAAATCAAATCACCCGCGATTACTTCTCCTATCGGAATCACCACCTCCTCTCCGTTGCGAATCACGCGAACTTCTTTGGGCTGCATCCCCATCAAGGCGCGAATGGCTCCTGAAGCCCTGCGCTTGGCCCTTTCTTCGAGGTAGCGCCCCAATAAAATCAAGGTGATAATGACCACAGCCGATTCAAAATACACATGCGGCTCTACCCCGCGAGAGGCCACCACCGATGGCGCAACGGTGTTGAGGGTGCTGTATATGTACGCCACCCCTGTACTCAAGGCAACAAGGGTGTCCATGTTGGTTTTGCCGTGTCGGGCTTGTTTCCACGCGTTCACAAAAAACTCCGACCCGCTGTAGAACATCACCGGCGTACTCAGCAAGAGCATCGCGATGTTCTCCCAGGCAAAAACGCGCATCAGGAACATGGCCAACACAAAAACAGGAAGGGTACATACAGCAGCTATCCAAAGCTTTAGCTTGAGTTGAGCCAGTCTTTTCTCACCGGCCTCTTCGCGCTGTTGTTCACGACTTTCCTCGCTGCCGAGCACGAGGCCATAGCCAATTTCAGTGGCGGCTTTGTGGATATCCTCAGGTGAAATTTTGTCGGGAGCAAAGGTCACCGAAACTGATTCGTTGGGATAATTCACCGAAACCTCCTGTATGCCGGGCTTGTTTTTAAGCCATGATTCCAAACTCACCGCGCAGGAGGCACAGGTCATACCGGTTACCGGAAAAGTTTGTTGTGAGGAAGCTTCCACACTACAAAGGTAAGTAAAGCCGAAGCCTGCATAAAGTGCCTATCTTGCCGCTCAAATACAAACAACCATGTTGAGATTCTCTTTTTTCGTCGCGTTTTCGTTGACAACCATCATGTCATTTGGGCAAAACGCCCTGCTGATTCGCAATGCTGAAATTTTCAATGGAAAAGACGCCTCCACCACGCGGGGTCATGTGCTTGTTGAAGGCAACGCGATTCAGAAAATATCAGCCACCGAAATCACACCGCCCGAAGGGTGCACCGTGATTGATGCCAACGGTCGCTTTCTGATGCCCGGAATGATAGACGCGCACTACCACACCATGTTGGCAGGTATTCCGCAGCAGTTGGTGATGATGGGCGACTTGTCGTTGGTTGCGCTATACGCCGGAAAAAACGCTCAGGAAGTGTTGATGCGCGGTTTTACCTCGGTGCGCGATTTGGGAGGCCCGTCATTTGGACTTCAAAAAGCCATTGACGGCGGAGTGGTTCAAGGTCCGCGCATCTGGCCGTCGGGAGCCATGATTTCTCAAACGGCCGGACACGGTGATTTCAGAATGCCTTATGAAATTCCGCACGACGAAAGCCGAGGACTTACCATTAGCGAACGCCTCACAGTAGGCGTCATTGCAGATGGTGCCGACGCCGTGTTGAAAAGAACCCGCGAACAACTTTTGATGGGCGCTTCGCAGATTAAGCTGATGGCCGGCGGTGGGGTCTCCTCGCTGTACGACCCGCTGGACGCCATTCAATACACTCCGGAGGAAATGCGCGCCGCTGTGCAAGCCGCCGAGAACTGGGGCACCTACGTGACGGTTCACGCCTACACGCCGGAATCCATGCGAATGGCCATCGAAGCCGGTGTGAAGTGCATTGACCACGGCCAGCTTGCAGACGAAGAAGTGGCCAAACTCATGGCCAAAAACGGAACATGGTGGTGCCTGCAAGCTTTTTTGGACGATGAGGATGCCAATCCGAAGAAGGATGCCTTCAGCATTATGAAGCAAAAAGCAGTTTCAACCGGCACTGACCAGGCCTATCAACTCGCTAAAAAGTACAAGATAAAGACGGCCTGGGGAACCGATGCCCTTTTCGATATCCAAACAGCGCGCAAGCAAAACAAAATTCTGGCAAAACTAGACCGCTGGTACACTCCACACGAGATTCTGAAAATGGTTACCCACGACAACGCGCAACTGCTGGCCATGTCGGGTGAAAGAAGTCCGTACCGAGGTAAAATAGGCGTGATTGAAGAAGGTGCGCTGGCTGATTTCATTCTTATTGACGGTAATCCGCTGCAAGACATACAGCACATCGTGGAGTACGAAGAGCGCTTTGTACTGATTGTAAAAGACGGAAAGGTTTATAAAAACCGCGTGGATTAAAACCCTGAGCCGGGTACTTTAAAGCATCAGACATATCAAAACTTTTTGTTAATTTCGGAGAGTCAAACTCTTAGAACCATGAAAAGACTACTCCTACACCTCGCACTTTCATTCATTGTTGCGGGCAGTATCAATGCCCAGATAACCTTGCAGCATGAATTTTTTAATGACGACCCCGATTTCGCAGGAATCTTAAGAACTTTGTATCTCACGCCCGATGAAATGGTCTATTATTCCTGGAACTCACAGAACATTTTCTTGTACGACCTCGAATTCAACCTCTTTCAAACCATTGATATCGTAGCACCCAATGTACAGTACATTGATTTCATCTCTCGTGAACTGTTTGACTGTGATCCCGATAATATTGAGTATATGGTAGGATCAGGCCCATTGGGAAATTCGCTCATTGAGATTTACCGGGATGACGGCACATTGGTGGAATCCATACCGTATGCCACTATGGGGTTCATTTCTCCGGATTACCCGCACGCGTCAGCCCGGGTGATTCAGAACACACCGGATGGAACTAAAATGATTTTGCGAGTAGCTGAAGGCGAACCTTGGATAACCTCAACGAGGGTGTACAGCCTTTGTGGAACGTATCCTACACCTTGCTGCACACAGGAATCAGAAGGCGGTATGACCGGAGTTCCGGGAGGCAGCACTTTTCGCTATAGCAGCGCATCGCCCAACCCTGCCAATCAGGAAACAACCATTCGCTTGAGTTCTCCCCTCAATGAACCGGGTGCTTTACGACTGTTCAGTCAGCAAGGTCAAATGGTAAAAAGCATCCATGTGAATACCGGACAATTCGAAATCATAGTTCCGCTCAATGACCTTCCGGCCGGAACATACCTGTATCGCATCGAAACAGAATCGGGTGTAAAGCCAACGGGAAAAGTGGTGAAGATTTAAACGCAAGGCCGAGTGAGCAACTACCTCCACCTCCGTTGCTGCTCACTTCCCGGCAGCGGACCGCTGAAATTCCGAATGTTGTAGGTAAATGTGAGCATAAAGAATCGCTGAAGCACATTTACCTGGCGGTCTTCTATAAACACATCACTGAACTCACGCTGTACGCTCACGTTGGCACCGAGCAAATCAAATGCCTGCAAACGCAACTCAGCCCTGCGGTTTTTGAGAAACTTATAACCCAGGCCGGAGTTGAGCAGCACAAAATTTTGATTAAACCCTTCCGATAAACCGTCAAAATATTGGTGGTCGGCAGAGAGGGTAAAGACCACACTTTTGAACAGAATTACAATAACCTCACCCCGCGTGCGCTGGCTCCAGAAGCTACTGTTCAGCTCAGGCTGCAGGGTGTTGAAAACCCAGTTATAGGCCGTATTGGACGACAGCGTGAAGTCCACACTTTCGCTGATATTGCTACCGAGGGATAAACCAAGCCCCAGCGAGGGTGTATTGCTCCAGTTTAAATCGCCGTTGATAAGACCCGGGGTACGACTGTAGCGCGCAGATCCGTTGATGTTCAAGTTGGATTTCAGAGGTTTTACCGGCAACCCAAACGAGCCGAACAGCCTCACGCCCAATTGCCCGTCCAGGTTTACCGGCTGCACAAGTTGAGCACCACGCGGTAGCAGCACGCCACCGGCCAGCACGGTATCCGCACGCGCAACTGTTGTGGCATCGCCGATAAAGTTGTTGGTGTATGAGAAGCCTCCACCGATAAATGAAGTGGTTGACTTTTCGGGGTTCGACGCCGAATAGCGCATAAACATTCCGTGACGGTAGTCCTGTTTCAAATTGGGATTACCAATGGTGAGGCGCACGGGATTGCTGTTGTTCACCACGTTTTGCAATTGCTGAATTGACGGTGGATTATTGCTTGCGCGGTAAAAAAGCCTGAAGTTTCTGTTTCGGTCAAATTTGTATGTAATCCGCGCATTGGGCAGCACGGCGTTGAAATTCTGCAAACCTTCCAGCGACACAGGAAACTGCTGCACAGCCGAGAGTTCTGCCCATTGGTAGGACAATCCGAGGGTAATCTGAAGTTTCTCCCAATTGTGATTGTATTCGGTTCCTAGCCGCTGGGTGTGGTAGCTGCTCTCAAACACGTTGTTCAAGAGGCTGTCGCGAAGGTCGTACCCCCCCGTAAGCGGATTGCGGCTGAAGACCTCGTTGCGCGAATCACTGATGGTATAGCTCGAATTCCAGCTGATTTGGAGCATGCCCTTCTCCCCTACAGGCTCGGTATAGGCAACGTTGGATGACACATTGTAGCCTTCTACATAGAGTTGGCCCTCCTGATCAAGGCTGTCCACAAAGAGACTGTCTTCGAAAAACCGGTTTTCCGAAAACAGGAAATTTTGCCCACGATCGCGGTTATATCCGGGCGTGAGTTGCACCGAAAGGGTTCGTCGCGGTGTGCGAAACTTGTGCTGAAAAAGGATGGGAGCCGAGATATTGAGCGACTGCAGTTCGGTATCGAAGCCACGGTCAACCGTATTCAACAAACCCGATACATCGCGGTTGGCGCCAAGCAGGGAGCTGTTTCCCCTGCTGGAAGAATAGTTCACCGAAGGCGTAAAGATCACCGAGTTCATGGAGTCTATTTCGTACTCCAGACGCATGTTTACGCGGTGCTGGTCGGTGATTTCGTTCAGTGATTCGCGCTCGTCGTAGGTCAGTCCGTCGGAATCGGGCAGCACAAACTCCCTGAAAATGCTGTTCTCCACAACGCGGTCGGTTCGGTTGTAGAAGTAGCTCGCGTTGATTTTCAACCTCTTTCCCCACTCGTCCGAAAAATTCAGTCCGCCTGCTGTGGTCGTGGCAATCCCATCGCGGGCGTTGATGGCAAAGTTTCCGGTTCCGCCGCCAAAGCGCCCTCTTCCACCGCGGCCTCCTCTACCGCCACCGGTTGCACCGGCCACTCCTGATAAGTCGTTGGGCGAGAAGTTCTGCTGGTTGATGTTGTTGGTTTGAAAGAGCAGCGTAATGCGGCGCGCGTCGTTAAAGAAGTTGATGTTTCCTCCGGCTTTGTAACGGCCCTCGTCGCCATAGCCGCCGTACACGCGGCCAAAGGTTCCGTTTCGAAACTCAGGCTTGGTAACGATGTTGATGGTTTTTCCTTCTTCGCCGTCGTTAAATCCCGTAAAACGAGACTGGTCGCTTTTGTAGTCCGAAATCTGGATTTTGTCCACCACCTCTGCCGGCAAATTGCGCAATGTGGCACGGGCATCCTCGCCAAAAAAGGGCTTTCCATCCACCATCACCTGTTTCACCTCTTCGCCCTGGGCTTGCACCTGTCCGCCCTCGATGCTCACACCGGGCATTTTGAGAATCAGGTCTTCGGTATCAGCGTCGGGATTCACCTTAAAGGCCCCTGCGTTGAACTCCGTGGTATCGTTGCGCTGCACGCTTTGGTGCATTTGCTCCTCCACCTCAACGGCCTGCAATGCAATGGCTGTACGCTCCAGCACCACCGAAACATTGCTGCGGTCGCCGGTGCGTAAGTCAATCTCGCGGTACTCCGGGTGGTATCCCAAAAAACTGGTTCGCAACAGGTAGGTACCCGCGTTCAGGCCCTCCATGGCAAACTCTCCGTCCACATTGGTAACTGTGCCGCGCACCAGCGATGAATCAGCGGGTTGCAGCAGGGCCACGTTGGCGCCCGGCAAACTGATTTGGGTTTCCATATCGAGCACGGTACCGCTCACGCT
>SKUL01000049.1 GCA_007129985.1 Flavobacteriales bacterium | reverse complement strand
CGGCGGTGATGTTATTGTAACCGGTGTCGGGCAGATAGGAGCTACACAATGGCGTGTTCTCGCACTCAAATACAGCCAGGGCTTTGGTACTTTCGGTGGTGTTCAGTCATCCGGCGGTAGCACCGTGGCATTTGAAGAGGTGCGCGATATGGTGATTGACGACTCCGGCAACATCTACCTTGTGGGCAGCACCCTCAGCCTGACCAACGGTATGGATGTGATGCTCATTAAGCTGGATGACGAACTGAATATTGAATGGACACAAACCTGGGATGGCAGCGGACAGGCCGACCACGGCTACGGTGTGCGCGTGGCACCCAACGGCGATGTGTATGTGTGCGGAAGTACGCGAACTTCTGCGCAGGGCGATGATGCCGTATTGCTCAAATACAACGCAAGCGGCAGCCTTGTATGGAGCCAAACCTACAACGGCTCTCACAACGGCGACGATACAGCCGAGAGCATGGAATGGCACCCCGACGGCTACCTCTACCTTACAGGAAGCAGCTATGTGGTAAGTAACTCTGACTATCTTACCCTCAAGTACGACACCACCGGCGCATTGCTCTGGGAAATTACCTACAACAGCCCCTACAATAAAAACGACCGCGCCACCAATATGGCCATTGACGATGACGGGGATATTATTGTTTCCGGCCAGTGCGAAATCAATGACTCAACTACGACGTATTATACGGTGAAGTATGTGGAGAGAGATATTATAAACCCTTATTCCACGCTAACCTCCATTTCCAGCAAGTACTTAAAGCCAAATAAGGGCCAACTTACAACGACGGATCATAGCGCGGCATTTGATGTACTGTTTATTAATGACTGTGACTACCCAAGAAGTTATGTTTTATCAGACAGGATTTCTTACGTTTTTAGAAATTCAGATGAGAGTGTATATCAATTTTTGCTTGACGGGTACTCGGACACAACAATTTCTATCAATGCAATAGACACCCTTGTTCGCGTTGATATGAAACCAAAGAACCCGATTGAGTCAAGGAAAATTGTTCCATTTAATCAGAAGCGATACTACGAAAGTTATTTCCTCTCTCATTTCGACGACAGAAGAATTCATTCTTATGAACAAGTTCTCGTACTTGGACTCTGGCGTGATATTGATATGTCCATCACGAATGAAGAAGCAGGGATGGGTTATTCACTTATTTGCAAGCCCCAGTTCAAGCCAGAAGATATAGCATGGAGTTACGAAGGCGCCGATTCGATTGAAATAGTGACACCACATTCAATAATCGTACATACACAAACTGGAAAATTTGGATACGAAGCTGATTATGCTAGAGAGGTATTAACCAACGGAACGTACAATCAGCTTTCTTGGAAACCAGAGTTTTCAATGTCTGGAAACTATGTAGTCCTTGGTTTAGGTTCGTATGACATACTAAAGCCACTAATTCTTAGCCTTTCAAAAAGCGGTTCTTCCGTGGCCTCAAGCTCGAGCAATGGAAATCTGGAATGGAGCACATATTATGGTGGTTCAGACTCGGAACGCTTTAACGTTGTAGCCACCGACGCCATGGGTAACGCATTCGTTGGCGGTGAGACTCAAAGCGATAATTTTCCGGTTACCCCTGGGGTTGTACAATTCGAGTATGAACTAAACATGGACGCGTGCATAGTCAAGTTTAATCATGAAACTTTAAACAACGAATGGGCTACTTTTTACGGTGGTACCGGCGTTGACCGAATTAATGGTCTTGCCATTACGTCTGATGATGAAATCATTATGTGTGGCTTTACTAATTCCTCAGATTTCCCGGTTGAAAATGAATTACAACCGTATGTGGGGAGCAGTGGGTTTGTTGGAAAGCTTAATTCAGCAGGCGCAATAAGAGAATGGGCAACTCCTTTCGGCCCTTTTAGCTTCAATACTTTTACATCAGTAGCTGTTGACAACGAAAACAACATATATTGCGTGGGGTATTGGATAGGCCAAATAAATGGCTTGAATATTCAGATTTACCCGCAAGCAGACACAGACAGTTACGCCAATAAAGCCGGTAATATACTGAAACTATCCAGTAGCGGCAACCCCCTCTGGTCCACAACATTTGGACATAGAGCTTATTGCAGAATAACAGACATTGCTATTGATCAAAACAATAACAAATATATCACAGGTGCAACGCGTTTTGAACCGGAAAACCCTGAGCATACTGAACCAACTCTCGGGATAAATCCAAATTTCGTTTCAAATGCTCAATCGGATTTTGGGGATGGATTCATAGCAAAGTTTGGGGATGATGATAATTTGGTATGGTCTTCATGGTACTGCGGTAGTGATTTGGATCAAGGAGAGTCTATAGCTGTAAACAATGATGGTTCAAAAATTTGTATTGTCGGTGCTACGACAAGCGCCTCTGGATTACCACTACTCAACGCCTTGCCAAATAACTCTTCATACGGAGGTGATGACGGCCAAACCCCAATCGGAAGCACTGATCATCATGGTGATGGATTTATAGCTGAATTTTCTGAAAACGGCACATTCCTCTTCGGCTCATATCTTGGAGGTTCCAACAATGATGCTTGCCTATCTGTTGCATATGATTGGGCAGATCAAATTTACATAACGGGTTATACTTTAAGCACCAATGTTCAATGGCTAACCAATACCTCAGGGGGCATATCAGGGCTATTTTCTCAAAGTAGTAACCAAGGTTTAGCTGATGGATTCATCGTAGCACTGAATCCCTCACGAAGCTTGATTTGGGGAAGTTTTTTTGGTGGAACCTCATTCGACTACGGCTATGGATTGGCCACCACATTTACTGATAAATTGTTTCTTGCGGGTCGAACGTTTAGTTCTGGAACTAACCAGACCTCACCGTTTCCATTGTTCGATCCGATGGGTGGCGCGTACTTCACAGATTTGCTTAACTTATCCGGAGATGGTATTGGTGAGAAAAGTGATGCATTTGTTTCTCGCTTTAGTTTATCTCCTTTAACCGCTGTGGTAAGCGTTGAAGAGTTAGATGACTCAGCAAGCCTTCTTATTTATCCTAATCCTAACAGCGGTCAATTTTACGTTGATACTGAGTCCTTTTCTTCAAGTGGGCCAATTTTGGTAAGCATCTATTCATACGATGGCCGCCACATCTCTCAGTTTCAACTTCCAGAAAATTCCCGAACCCAAATCAACACACCGAATCTACCATCTGGTGTTTATATATTATGTGTCGAGTATGAAGGGAGAGTACTTTCAAGTAAATTTGTAAAGCTCTAAAAAATGAAGGAGTTTTGGTGTGCATTGAAAATCTGCTTTTTGGTCTATCTACAAATAGATTGTCATGGGCAGAATTTTCAAGTAATTGGCAGCGACCTTACCAATGTTTCACATCCTTTAAGACACGTAGCCATATTGAATAACAGCACCATAGTAGCAGTTGGAGGCTATGGTTGGGGCACCGGTTCAATAATTAAATCAACCGATTACGGTGAAAGCTGGTCTAAAACGGAAGTTCTTCGAAATCTATTCCAAGTTACTTTTGTAAACGATAGCTTGGGATATGCTGTTGGTGAGGGAGCAACTATCATGAAGACCACTGACGCCGGTGAAAATTGGATGTATCAGAATACAAGCATTATTTCACCTGCGTTCCAACTCAAAACCGTTGCCTTTGCAAACAATGATACAGGTTTTGTAGGCACAGCTAATGGGCCTGGCTTTGCTTACCTTTACACCTACAATGGTGGCGAAACATGGATGAATGTAGAAGAAGAAGGTTCAGTCTACGGTCGTGCGAGAATACAAGTGGTTAATGACTCTACCGTGTATTCATTAGGATATGGACATGGCGCTCCATTGTATAGGTCAAATAATTTGGGTCAATTTTGGGAGGAGGTGAGTTTTCCGGAGGATGTTGGTGCCCCACGGGATATGTATTTCTTTGATAGGGATACTGGTATTGCGATAATCCGCGAATTCGATGCAAATTGTGGGAGTAATTTTTACTTTTTACGTACTAACGATGCTGGAGTTAACTGGTACAGCCAATATTACAATTGCACTTTCGTACAAGAACTTTGCTTTCCGAGCAGAACGGTGGGTTTTGCTTTGGGGCTAGCGAACACAACTTTAGACGTTCATAACTTGTGGTGGACGGTTGATGGAGGTGAAAATTGGGATACCTTTGAATACTCTTTTAATGATGGCTCGGGAGGGCTTGCTCTTTCCATTTCCTGTGTAGATTCCGATACATGTTATATGCCCGCCAATAATGGCAGCATTATAAAAATGACCAATCCGCTGGAGGGAACTGTCAGCGCGGTGCCCCCCCTTAATTTGGGTAGCTTCAACATCCACCCCAACCCCACCTCCTCTTACCTCACCCTCACCGGCAGCGCACTACTGCCCGGCAGTGAGCTGAAGGTCTATAACGTGGCAGGGCAGCAGGTGTACAGCGAGGTACTGCCATACGCACACGAAACCCACACCCTGGATGCGCGCCGCTTTGGCCCCGCGGGCTTGTACCTGCTGCACCTCAACACCCCCGGCCACACGCCGGTAGTGAAGAAGGTGGTGGTGCAGGAGTGATGGGTAAGTCTAAGCTACTCCTCGCTATGTTGTATTCGTGATTTCGGTCAGAAATCCACATCACGCCTTGACATCCCGTTTTTGAAATTTGAAACTTCCCCCATCAATGCGGATCCTGAAAAGCGGGGTTCTCCATAAACTCCTCGTCTGTGAGCATGTTGAGAAATTCAATGAGGCAAAACTTGTCGTAGTCGCTGAGCTGAAGCCCGCCCTGGGTGTACTTCATAAAAGGGTCAATGGTGGCCGAGGGCACACCGCCGCTGTTGTAGTGTTCAACCACATCTTCGAGGGTGGCGAAACGGCCGTCGTGCATGTACGGACCTGTTTTGGCGATGTTTCGCAGGGTAGGGGTTTTGAAATGACCGAGATGCATGGGGTTGCCCGTAACGGCATAGGCGCCGGGGTCTACAAAAATGGAATCCAGTCCGTTGTTGTGCAATTCGTGGTCGGTAAAGAAGGTAAAACTTCCCCCATGGCAGTGAAAGCAATCTGCTCCCCACTGACCTCCGAGACCGTCGGCCGGATCGCCGCCTTCTTTGAGGAACAGCTCCAATCCATTCCACTGCTCAGGTGTAAATGTTACGCTGGTTCCGTAATAGGCCTTGTCGAAATCGGAGCTGAAAGAAACAAGTGTGCGCATAAACTGGGCAACCGATCGGGCGATGCGCGCACTGTCCACACACTGCGTTCCGAAAGCCGCTTCGAACATGGGCGGGTACATGGGGTTGGATTGCACCTTCAGCACCACGTTTTGCACGGATTCATTCATCTCAACGGGGTCGAGTATGGGGTGAAATACCTGCTCCTCGAGGGTTGCCGCGCGTCCGTCCCAAAAGAAAAAATTGGCCCAACCGAGGTTCACAAGCGCCATGGATGTGCGCGTACCCATCGCTCCTCCTACCCCCGTGCTGAATGTATTGGGGTCTGAGAAACCAAACTCAGGCAAGTGGCAGCTACCGCAGGAAATACTTCCGTCTGACGACAGCGATTTATCCCAAAAAAGGAAACGCCCTAGTTCCACGCCCTCCTGGGTAAGCGGGTTGTCGGTTGGGATATTCATAGGCGGAATAAACGGCGGAATATCGAGCTGATAGGGCGTAGTATTGCTGTAATCAAAGGTATTGCAACCCGAAGGCGTGGACGGATCAATGGGATCAGGGTCCGGTTTGTCGCGCTTGCAAGCCAGCACACTGAACAGCAGCAGTATCATTCCTATGTAAACCAGAGCTCGCATCAGGGTTGATCAAATTTCTCGATAAAACGCATATCCGTCAAGGCGTGCAAAAACGCAACCAAATCGGCGCGCTGTTGTTCACTCAGGTTCAACGGACGCACCCATTCGCTTTGGTTGGGATGCCCCACTCCACCGAGATTAAAGTGCTCTACAACTTCTTCCAGCGTTTCGATGCTGCCGTCGTGCATGTAGGGTGCCGTAAGCGCCACATTGCGCAGCGTGGGCACCTTAAACCGACCTGCATCTTCGGGTAGTTCTGTAAGCAGCATACGGCCGGGATCGAGATAATCATGGTACAAACCGATGTTCTCAAATCCTTCATTGCTGAGAAGATGGCCGCTGTGACAATTTCCACAGGAAGCTTCATCGCTGAAAAACAAGTCCATGCCCCGAAGCGCTGCCTCACTCAACACATCTTTGCCTTGGAACACATGCTGGTCGTACGGAGAATTTCCACTGATAAGCGTGCGCTGGAAAGACGATAAAGCCTTGGCGATATTGCCCGCAGAAATTCCTCCATAGGCCCGGTCAAAGGCCTCGCGGTAGGTAGCATCTTCAGACAGTCTTGCCGTGAGTTCTTCAAAGGTCATGTTCATTTCATGCGCCTCGGTGATGGGTGCAATCACCTGAAGTTCCAGGGTAGGAATACCTCCTTCGGCGAAAAAGGCCTGTTGGTAGCCCACATTGGCCAGCGTGGGAGAGT
>SKUL01000214.1 GCA_007129985.1 Flavobacteriales bacterium | reverse complement strand
GTGCTGAAATTTAGGCAACCCGCACGGAATACTTACGTTTAAAAGTCGAAAGGAAGCTCTGCAAGACTTCCTGAGAACCAACTGATTTTTTCGATTTGCTCAATGACTGGGGATGAGGGCAAGGAAACATTTTGTAAACGTTAGTCATGTACTCGCCGCGCTTGCGCTGTTGTTATTGAACAGCGCCTCGGCACAGTTTACGGACATATCTACCCTTCTGGGTGGCCCGCACCAATTTAGTAATTCTCCACATGGTGAAGGGTTGAGTTTCTATGACTTCAACAAAGATGGCTGGGATGACCTAACGATCAGTTTGGCAGATGGTGATCCTTTGTTTCTGGTGAACAACCAGGGCGTTTTTGAGCCCGCGCCTTTCAGTATTCCCAATTCACACTCTTCATCCATTAGTATGATGCTCTGGTGCGACTACGACAACGACGGCGATGCAGATTTGCTCATCACGAAGTTTGGGGGCCCATTAGAACTATGGAACAATGACGGAGAATTCAATTTTACCAATGTGGCCACCTCAGCCGGGCTGATGGCCGGTAATTTTTTCCATGTTGGCGCAGCCTTTTGCGATTACGACCACGATGGATGCCCTGATTTGTATATCTCGAAGTTTTATCACCCGTCATTTAACATCGGGCCTCAATTTGAAGGGAAGCTTTATCGGAACAACTGTGATGGTACTTTTACGGATGTGACCATTGAAAGCGGGGTTCAAATTCCTCCCAGACCCTCGTTTCAGCCTGTTTTTTTAGACTACAACAACGATGGTTGGGAAGACCTGTTTATTGTGATTGACCGCGTGTTTTGGCCCAACGAGCTGTTTGAAAACAACGGTGACGGCACCTTTACGAGGGTAACTATTGAGTCGGGTTTTGATTTTAACATCTGCGCCATGACGGGCACTGTGGATGATTTTGACAACGACGGAGACCTCGATATCTACATCACCAACAATCCCGGCGTGGGTACCAAGTTGATGCAGAACAACGGTGATGGCACGTTTGAGGATGTGGCACAAGAGATGGGCGTTCATCTGAATGAGGTAACATGGGGTTCACTATGGCTCGACTACGACAACGATTCGTGGCAAGACCTTTTCGTAGGTGTTACTTCTCCGGTACAGACGCCCATTGGAAACCAGTTTTTTGTGAACCAGCAGGGAAGCATATTCACCCAGGAAAACGAATTGTTAGGCATTGATAATGACCCGTCGGAAACCTACGTCTGTGCCCGTGGTGATCTTAACAACGACGGGTACTTTGACTTTATCATCAGTAACCGCTGGCCACACCATGTGAGACTTTATGAAAACGATGGAGGCACTAACAACTATCTCTCGGTTTCGGTAGAGGGCACGCTGAGCAACAAAGATGGCATAGGAACCTGGATTCACTGCTACGCCGACGGTAACCACTATGTGCGCTTCACCATGTGCGGTGAGAATCTTATCAGTCAGAATTCCGGAAAGGAGATCTTTGGTTTGGGAACCATTGAGACCGTAGATTCACTTGTGATCACATGGAATCGCGGAACCACACATACCTTTTACAACCTCAATGTTAATCAGCACCTGCATTTTATTGAAGGTGAAACCTACGACACTCCCTATGCCATTCACAACCAGGATACGGTGTATCTCTGTCCGGGGGATACGTTGGTGCTCAATGCAGGAGAACATGAGAACTTTGTTTGGAGTACTGGTGCGGACAGCGCACTGATTGAGATTACTGAACCCGGAACGTATTATCTTCAGAGCCTCAATGATTACGGCGTGTGGGTGCCATCCTTTCCTGTTGAGGTGTTGTTTGCACCGGAGCCTGAAATTAATTTTAATGCCAATCATATCCATTGTTATGGGGGCAGTAACGGCTCAATTTATCTTGAGGTTTCTACAGCGCCGCTCAGCGATCTTGTGTGGAATACCGGGCACAACTCAGGGTTTCTGGACAACCTCCTTTCTGGCTCATATTCCTTTTACGCAACGGATGACTATGGTTGTGCGGTGACTGACAGTATTAACCTCTCTCAGCCCGACTCGCTTTGGATCTCACCCCAGATTACGAATGTTTCATGTTTTGGCGAATCCAATGGTTCGGTGATGTTGGAGACTTTTGGTGGCACTCCTCCGTATTTATCGCAGTGGGGAGGAATCAATCCGATTACCCTTCCGTCTGGTTGGTATGAAGTTGGAGTGGTTGACTGGATGGGTTGTGAGGCTTCGGTGTTATTTTGGATTCAGGAGCCTGATTCGTTGCAAGTTGAATATACACACACTTTCTCGGTATCAGATGGTGAAACGGGAATTGTGGAGATTTCAACCATCGGGGGAACCCCTCCTTACAGCAACTTCTGGAGCAATGGTTGGAGTGACGTGTGGTACAGCGATGAGGTTCCGCCCGGGGCCTATGATGTTGAGGTGCTCGACGATCAGGGTTGCGCCTTTTGGATATCTTTTGTCATAGAGACCACAGCCAATATAGGCGAGCATCACGCATTGCAGTGGCAATTGTTTCCTAACCCGAGCGGTCAGTATGTGTACTTGCGAAAACCGGGGTGTGTCGAACGCTTTGACGTTCGCATATTAAATCACCTCGGGCAAGTGGTAGCGAGCCGCAATTTGCTTAACTGCCACGAAGCAATTGATGTATCATCGCTGGCTTCGGGAGCCTACTTTGTGGTAGTTGGTGAGAGTACAGAGCAGGTGCTTCGCTTTGTAAAACTGCCGTGATTATTGTGGTTTGTTCTTGCCTTCCACCTCGTGGCGGTATAGCACGCGGTAGGCTTTGCTTTCCTCAATCATTGCTTTGTAACGAACAGGGTAGCGACGTGCAGCGTTGATCAGCGCATCACCTCCAAGGCCGTAAAACTCCGGATAGCGTTCACCGATTACGCGGGCACTTTCCTTTCCTGATCCGGCATTTACCAGAAAGTCAGGAAAGTCGTAGTCGTCGGGAATGGGTTCATCCATTACCTCGCGCATGAATCGAAGCACTTTGTCACGGTCGGCTCGCTGAAGCTGCTGCACCAGCTGATCCGGATCAGAGCTGAATTCTTTTTCTACTTCTTCAACGGCTGCTTTGTCAGCTGAACCGCTGCGTTGGCTTAACGTATAGCCCAACATGCCAAGGGTCACTACAGCGAGTACAATCAGGATAATATCAGATACTTTCAATTTCATGGTTAAGTTTTAAAGGGTTGGTTGGTGCGAAGGTAGTTAATTTGAGTGTCGAATATCAAAAGAGTTCAGGATGGAAAAAAACCAATGAGACCGTTTATTCAGAATCTTTAATGCTGTCTATATAGTTGAAATACTTTTCCATTGCCTTGTGCGCCTGTATGTAGGAGCGATAGCCGATGGGGTCTTCGCGCACGGCTTGCAGATGGTCATCGCCTTTTACCCTGCTGAAACGGGCATAGCGCTCATTGACGTTGTTCACGGCCGCTGTGAGATTGGGCGAACCTGAAATATAGGGCGGAAGCACGTAATTGGATGGCAAATCTGCCTCTGCAACCTGATTCATGTATGACTTAACTTCAGTGTCTGATGCATTTTGAAGACGAAGTGAAATGGCATTGTCGGTGAACTCCAGATAGTACACCTCTTCGGGTGGAGTGGGCATGATGAGCCAAATGGCAATCAGCCCCAATATCACCCCTCCCGCAAATGAAACCCATTTATTCATGCCGAGCACTATCTGCCTCTTAACCTTTTTTAGGATGGACGCAAGTTACATAATATGAACTGATTTTTTGTGAAGATCACGGCTTGTAAGACCTGTTAAGATCGACGCTCTTAGTGCAAAACATTGATTTAAGTATCTTTGTACAAAACCTGATAATATGAAACATTGGCTACTCTCACTAATTATTCTTTTTGCCTGTCCTGCATTGATTGTTGCACAAGTTGACGATGATTGGGATGATCGCACTGAAGAAGAAATTGCGGCCGATAAAGCCGCTGCCGCTTTTTGGGAAGATGTATATGAGGATGAACGCAAGGGCTTGTATGTAGGCCTGTACGTAGGTGCCCTTCGGTCTGGGAATGCCACTGCGCGTATGTACGACGGTCATGGATTTGATTTAGATGGTAACAGGCATAACTTCCAGAATTCGTGGCTTAACACCTACCTGAACTCTATTTTAAGCAGTCCGGCAATCGGAGGTGATCAGGTGGCTGCTGCTCTAGGAGTGGATCCCGGCCAGTGGACCTTTGGACCGGAAGACATGCCGGGTCAGGTGGTGTACAATATTGCCTTTTCGTTTGGTTTACAGGCGCGTTACAATTTTGATGCTAAAAACGCACTGCTTTTTAACATCAACTTAATGAGACTCACCACCAACGGTATTTTCACGGTAGAGTCAACCGCTACACAACCGCAAAATCCTGCCAATCCCGGAGCCATCAACTTTGTGCGCCCGATCGCAGAGTTTGGTATTCGAGGCATGGAGCAACGCATGGGCTTTCAGGTTGGATACCAACGTATTCTCGGAGACCACGAGTTTTTTAACTGGATTGTGGAAGGAGGAGTGGATCTCACCATTGTGCGATTCGACGGTAATGAAATAGAACTGGGCGGACAAATTATTGATATCACTCAGGTCTTAAATACTTTTGGCCAACCCCTGATGGGCGCTAGAAACCTCACTGGTGCAGGTGTAGGGGTATTCGGTGGTTTTGGAGGACAAATAGAAGCGGGTGGAGCGTGGACCATTCAAATGCTGTACAACCCAATCTTTCAAAACATCGCGCTCGGCTCGGTTGCCAGTTATGGTTTACACCACATGCTCGGGCTGCGGATGATTTACAATTTGTAAGACCTTTGATTCATTTCTAAAGTATTGAAAAAGCCCCTAACAATGAGTTGGGGGCTTTTCTCGTCAATACGTTATAGTTCAAACATCGGGTTCTGACAGCCTAATGCACCACCAGCTTTTCGGTTGCGAAGCGCTCGCCGTTAACTGATACTTGTACCATATACATCCCTTTGCTGAGTGATTGATTGAATCGAATCAATCGGCTCATTGAACCTCCGGTATGACCGAAACCGTCATTGAGCATCAGTTTGCCGTGCACATCATACACTTGTATTGCTATTTGGTGATTCCCATCATTCAACCCACTTATTTCGAGTCGTACTTCGCTGCCCGATACAGGATTTGGATAAAGCATGGTGCTTTCGTTTATTGCGGATTTTGTGGTGGCTAACTCGTTAGTAGGAGCACCGGGGGCCTCAATGGTGATGTTGCAAACCGGCCCGTAAGCACCGAGCACTCCTTCTTGTTGCACCCGCACACGAATTTCAATTTCACCAGGCTCCAGCGCGGGGTTTATGCCATTCCAATTCAGGGAAATTCCGGTATTAGGCCGTTGCGCTGTGCTGGTAGTTCCGGTAGTAGCATTTACAAACTCCCATTCGTAGTAATCCGCTGAACAAACGCTCTGTGCAACAAGAATACCACTCACCGAGGAGAAAGTAACACCACAGAAATTAGGTCGAACGGCGGTGATGGCTGGTTCACCCAATGATATGCTATGCACGGCACCAAATCCTGCCCAAACATCTCCTACTGCGGCTTCAACCGCAACGTAGTATTCCTGCCCGGGTTGTAAGCCGTCAATCCAGGATAAACGCACACTTGGATTGGACGAGCCGCGTATGTAGTACATCTCGTTTCCATTATTCGGGTCGTTGTCAGGATCAATTCGCCAACGAAAATTGGTAGCTCCACTTACACCATAAGCAATCATGATGTCGCATAAAGCATAGGGTTCGCCTCCTCCATTGGTGCCATGGTACTCGGGGCGAAGTTCTGTGAGGGGAATAGTACTTGTAGTAGTGATGGTGCACACATTGCCGTATTCTCCCCATACATTGTTCACCCTAACCTTTACCCGCACCTGATAGTTTTGAGCCAGCTCAACACCATCTATCCATGCTATTCGTATCCACGGGTTATTAGTATTCCGAGTGTATTCCGGTAGCGGTTCACCACTCGTCGAAGTGAACTCCCAACGGTATGCCTGTGCTGAGGGTACACTCGTGGCAGAGATAAAGTCACCAAGTTCGTAACCTCCGGTGTTGCAAAAATTGGGGTGTACCTGTGTGGTCGGTACATCAGCCGCGTAGGGAACTTCAACGGTGAATGATTCTTCGCAGCCTGCAGCGTCTTGTACAACGCAAACGTAGGTTCCGGCAAAAACACCAAGTAACTCGGGTTCTGTTTGCATAAATGCATCACTCCACTGGTAAATGTAGGGTTCTTGTCCGCCTGAAACAGTTATAAAGGCCGATCCATTGGCGAAACCAAGGGTTGCAGCTACCGTTGTATAACTGTAAGTTAGCTCACATTGGCTTTGTGGATCGCAGGGTTCATTTCCGGTGGTTCCTCCAACACAATTGTCGCAATCGTCTATAAAGGCCGAGCCTCCGAAATCTCCGTTGCAGTCGGCAACGCAGGGTTCAATGCCTGTGTTGCCGCCCACACAATTGTCGCAGTTATCAATAAACGCCGTGCCTCCGAAATCACCGTTGCAG
>SKUL01000247.1 GCA_007129985.1 Flavobacteriales bacterium | reverse complement strand
CCCATGATGGCGTGTACTTCGCCCGGTTTAACGTCCAGATTAAGGCCTTTTAAAATGCCGTGGCCTTCAATTTCGGCGTGCAGGTTTTTTATTGAGAGCATGTTGTGTTGTCTTATTAGGTTGAGTTTGATTTATCCCACGCTTCCTTCCAGAGAAATGGCGAGGAGTTTTTGGGCTTCCACGGCGAATTCCATGGGAAGCTGATTCAGCACTTCTTTGGCGTATCCGTTTACAATCAGGCTGATGGCCTCTTCTTCGTCCAAACCGCGCTGCTGGCAGTAGAAAATCTGGTCCTCACCAATTTTGGAGGTCGTGGCCTCATGTTCTACTTTGCCCGAGGGGTTCGCCACTTCAATGTAGGGGAAGGTGTGCGCGCCGCATTTATCGCCCATAAGCAGAGAATCACATTGCGAAAAGTTGCGCGCGTTGGTGGCGCCTTTGTTGATTTTCACCAAACCGCGGTATGAATTCTGGCTTTTTCCGGCGGAAATTCCTTTCGAGATGATGGTGCTTTTGGTGTTTTTACCAATGTGAATCATCTTGGTGCCGGTATCTGCTTGCTGATAGTTGTTGGTTACAGCTACCGAGTAGAACTCACCCACCGATTCGTCGCCCTTGAGCACACACGAGGGGTATTTCCAGGTAACTGCCGAACCGGTTTCGACCTGTGTCCATGATATTTTGGAGCGAAAACCGTCGCACAGCCCGCGCTTGGTTACGAAGTTGAATACCCCGCCTTTGCCTTCTGCATCACCCGGAAACCAGTTCTGCACGGTTGAGTATTTGATTTCGGCGCCTTTGAGGGCTACCAGTTCAACCACTGCTGCGTGAAGCTGGTTCTCATCGCGAGATGGAGCGGTACAGCCTTCGAGGTAGCTTACGTAGCTGTCTTCGTCGGCAATCAACAATGTGCGCTCAAACTGCCCGGTTCCTGCTTCGTTGATGCGGAAGTAAGTGCTCAGTTCCATGGGGCATTTTACGCCTTTGGGAATGTAGCAGAATGAGCCATCGGTAAACACGGCCGAGTTGAGGGCGGCGTAAAAATTGTCTTTGCGGGGCACCACAGAGCCGATGTACTTTTTCACCAGTTCGGGGTGTTCTTGTACGGCTTCGCTGAAAGAGCAGAAAATAATGCCCAGCTCGGCCAGTTTAGCTTTAAACGAGGTCGCCACAGATACGGAGTCCATCACAAAATCAACGGCCACACCGGTAAGGCGCTTTTGCTCTTCGAGCGAGATGCCGAGGCGCTCCATGGTACGGCGCATTTCGGGGTCCACCTCATCCAGGCTGTTGAGCTTGGGCTTACTCTTAGGAGCTGCGTAGTAGGTGATTTCCTGAAATTCAGGTTTTTTGTACCGCACGTGTGCCCATTCCGGCTCGGTCATTTCCGACCATATGGCAAAGGCCTCCAGACGCCATTCGAGCATCCATTCGGGTTCGTTTTTCTTGGCAGAAATCAACCGTATAATGTCTTCATTGAGCCCTTTGGGAACTTTGTCGGACTCTATATTGGTGGTGAACCCGTACGCGTATTCGCGCGAGGTTACCTCTTCTAATATTTTGTCGTCTTCAGACATGTTTTGTTTGCTTTTGTCAGATTGAAAAACTCTCTCCGCAGCCACAAGTTCGGTTGGCGTTGGGATTTCTAAACACGAAGCCTTTTCCGTTGAGGCCGCCGGAGTACTCCAGCTCAGTTCCTACCAGGTAGAGAAAACTTTTTTTGTCAACCACCACTTTTACGCCGTTGTCTTCAAAAACCTTGTCGTCTTCTTTCAGCGTGGTATCGAAGCTGAGGTTGTACATCAGTCCTGAGCAACCGCCTCCCTGCACCCCCACACGGATGAACGCCTCTTGGGGATGGGCTCCTTCGCCTTTGATTTTGAGCACCTGATCGCGTGCGCTGTCATTCACTTTGATCATGGATATACCGTTTTTGTTCACTTCTTAATTTAGACTAAATCTAAATAAGGCCTGTTTTGTTCGCAAAGGTAAGACTTTTTGGAGGATTTTTTTGACCTGTGCTTGTCCGAAATTCCGGTTAAACTCATTTAAGTGGGCTTATCCAAGGTGTGAAGAAATACTAGTGCTGACAATAGCAAGGCTCATTTCACAGCTTGAGAAAACCGTCCGGTGCTCTTCAGATTTTCTTCATATTTGTCGCGTTGGCAGGAAGCTCTGCAATGAGAGAACAGCATTCCCGATGAAAAAGCTACTAAAGACCATTTACGCAGCCATTCCCTTCAAGCGCCAGATTTATTCAGGCATCCGAGCCCTATGGACGCCGCCTGAGAGCATCTACAAGCACCTGCACTTTAAGGGTGTTTTTTCGGTTCCGATAAATGGGTCTCGATCCTTTAAGGTGAACCATTTTGGGTTGAAGATTGAGAATGAGATTTTTTGGAATGGGCTCGCCGGTAAATGGGAAAAAGAGTCGCTCAAGTTATGGATAAAGCTCTGCGAGGATGCGCGAGTTGTTCTCGATGTGGGAGCCAATACAGGGATTTACGCACTGGTGGCACAAACACTCAAACCAGAGGCAAAAGTGTTTGCTTTTGAGCCGCACCCGGTCTTTTTTAATATGCTGAAGCAGAATGTTGCTACCAACAAGTTTGATATCGGCGCTTTCGAAATGGCCGTGTCGGACCTTGACGGAGAAGTGGTGATTGACGACTACTCCGGCCAGACGTCGCAGATCAACGTGAAATCCACCACCCTGGATAGCTTTGTTTCTCAACAAAACCTTACCACGGTTGACCTTGTTAAAGTTGATGTTGAACTGCACGAGTTGCAAGTGCTGCGCGGTTTTTCGGAATGTTTGAGGTAATACAGGCCCACGCTGATTATTGAAGTCTTAACCGCGGAGCTGGCCCATTCCATTCAGGGTGAGATTGGTGATCTGGGCTACTTGTATTTCAATATTGACGAAAAGGGGGGTATCCGGCAAACCGCGAGCATCGAGAAAAGCGATTTTTACAACTACCTTGTTTGCACGCCTGAAATTGCGCAAAAGCTGGGATTGCATTCCTGAGGCCAACACTCTATGCAAGTTTCTCGAGACTAAGAAAGCCCGGCTGATGATTCATTGTCTAACCGTCTGATTGTTACAACACCCAATCATCCAATTACCATCCGGTTGATCAACAATCATTACATCAGTTCATGAGAGTAATTGGAACGCAAAGCCAAAAAGATTGCTCAACAACCTTCCAACCAGCTTTTATTCTACGGTTGGAGGATTGCGACCCGGACTTCAGGCCTGAACGAAAGAAATCAAAGCGAAGTCTTAGTAAGAAATGAGACTTCTCCACTTCAGCCTCCATTCACTCGCTCGGCATCGTGAATGGGTGGCTTTCGGTCGAAGTGACAAAGTTTATGTTGTTGATTACGAACCTCGAACAAGATTTCTTTTACCATCAGTTTTGACTTCAAGTCCTATTATCAATCCCCCCGTTTTGTCATTTCGACCGGAATGCTGAGGAACGAGGCATGGAGTGGAGAAATCTATTCTGTGTAATAATCTTAAGCCAGACTTGCGCCAAGCTTGAATAAGGATTCGTTCCAAAACCTCCGAACGGGTTTTAACCGCAAGGAGCGCAAGGAAGGCGCAAAGGTCGCAAGGTTGTGGGCTAGTCCAAGACTAGCGCGCGTTTAGCAAACGCGCCCGGGTTCGCTTTTGATTTACAACCAACCTGTAAGCGCCCAACGCACCTGACTGCGTTGCGAACACAATCGTCTAATTGTCTCATCGGCCCATCGACCTATTGGCTCATTCACTCTTCACCCAACCATCGCATCACATCCTCCAGCTGCAGCGCAGGGATATCCAGCTTGTTCTTTTTGCGGTAGCCGTTCATCTTCTGGTGGATGGCCGTGGGTTTTTCGGCGCGTAGTTTTTCGGCGTCGGTGAACCCCGCAGCCTGCACATAGTCTAGCCAGGCTTCGTCCACGCCCATGGCGCGCAGCCCATCTGCACCTGAAGCACTTTTGGTAAACTTCTCGGGGCGCATTTGCGGAAAGAACAACACCTCCTGAATAGAGCTTTGTCCGGTCATCAGCATCACTAAACGGTCCATCCCGATGCCCATACCCGAGGTGGGAGGCATGCCGTATTCAAGGGCGCGCAAAAAGTCGTGGTCAATAAACATGGCCTCGTCATCGCCTTTTTCGGAGAGCTTGAGCTGGGCCTCAAAACGCTCGCGCTGGTCAATGGGGTCGTTTAGCTCTGAGTAGGCGTTGGCTATCTCCGTGGCGTTTACAATCAGCTCAAAACGCTCGGTAAGCTCGGGATTGTCGCGGTGTTTTTTGCAAAGTGGCGACATCTCCACGGGGTAGTCCATCACAAAGGTGGGCTGTATAAGTTTGGGCTCGCAGTACTGACCAAAAATTTCGTCGATCATCTTGCCCTTGCCCATGCTTTCATCCACAGGCACATTGAGTTTTTTACAGGCCGCACGCACACCTGCCTCGTCGAGACCGCTCAGATTTTCGCCGGTGTACTCCTCAATCACCCCAAGCATGGTCACCCTGCGGAAAGGCGGGGTAAAATCAATCTCGTGCGCGCCCATCTGCACTTTCATCTTGCCGTGTACCTTTTGCGCCACCTCGCCAATCATCCGCTCGGTGTAGTCCATCATCCACTGATAGTCCTTGTAGGCCACGTAAATTTCCATGATGGTAAACTCGGGGTTGTGGGTGCGGTCCATTCCCTCGTTGCGGAAGTTGCGCGAAAACTCGTACACACCTTCATAACCCCCAACAATCAGTCGCTTGAGATAAAGCTCATTGGCAATACGCAGATACAGAGGCACATCCAGCGCGTTGTGGTGTGTGATAAACGGCCTGGCGTTGGCACCTCCCGGAATGGGCTGCAAAACCGGGGTTTCAACCTCCACATATCCGCTGCGGTTAAAAAAGTCGCGCATGGCGGCAAACACCCTGGAGCGTGTTTCAAAAATGCGTCGCACGTGCGGATTCACAATCAAATCGACGTAGCGCTGACGGTAGCGAGTTTCGGGGTCGCTCAGGGCATCGTACACCTTGCCTTCGCTGTCGCTCTTTACCACCGGAAGCGGTTTGATAGCCTTGCTCAACAACTGGAGTTTGGTAACATGTAACGTTACCTCGCCCACCTGCGTTTTAAAGAGGTAGCCCTCCACGGACACAAAATCACCGTAGTCCAGCAGCTTCTTGAACACCTCGTTGTAGAAGGTTTTATCCTCACCCGGACACAGATCATCGCGCGTGATGTAAATCTGAATTTCGCCTTGGCTGTCGCGAAGCTGAGCAAACGAAGCCTTGCCCATAATGCGGCGGCTCATCATACGTCCGGCCAGCTTTACCTGTTTACCCTCTTCGTACTGCTCCTTCAGCGAAACGCTGTAATCACTTACTTCTACTTCCTCGGCAGGAAAGGCATTGATGCCCAGTTCCTGAAGTTTTTTCAGCGCCTCGCGGCGGATGATTTCCTGTTCGGATAACTGCACAGACTTATGGGTTTTGAAATTGTGCGGCAAAGATAGGAGATGCCTTCAATAAGAGCTTCAGGCGCTGCGGGGCTAATTTTCGTAATTTCACCGCCCAAAATCTGCTGCAAGATGTTCGAATACATGGAAAAGCTTATTGCGGGATTCCCGCAGAATATGCACGAGGCGCTGGATCGCCTCAGGTTTATCGGCACCATGCCAAGCGATGTGCAAAACGTGCTGATTACCGGTCTGGGCGGCTCGGGTATTGGAGGAACCATCGCCGCAGAGGTATTGGCGCGAAGCTGTAGTGTTCCGGTTTGTGTGAACAAAGACTACGGCATCCCTGCCTGGGTGAATGCCCATACCCTTGTGGTAGCCTGTTCTTACTCGGGCAACACCGAGGAGACCCTTGCTGCCACCGATAAGGCCCGGGAGGCCGGATCATCCATTGCGGTTGTTGCATCGGGCGGGCAACTGCTCGCCAAGGCCGAAGCAGAGGGGTGGGTAAGCGCCAAATTACCAGAAGGTTATCCGCCGCGCGCAGCTTTTGGCCACGGTCTCATTACGCTTTTAGGCCTGTTGAACGCAGCCGGGCTTTACAGCGATTGGGATGCTACAGACCTGCATCGCGTGGCCGACGAACTGGAACAATCGCAGGAATCTATTCGCAATACGGCCCGCGATTTGACCGATAAACTCGCCAACCGCATTCCTGTTATTTACGCAGCTACCGGACTTGAAGGCGTGGCGGTTCGCTGGCGGCAGCAAATCAACGAAAACGCCAAGATATTGTGCTGGCATCATGTGCTTCCCGAGATGAACCATAACGAACTGGTGGGTTGGGCCGGTGGAGACAATCGAATGGGTGTAGTGATGCTTCGCAGCAAGGACGACCACCCGCGTACTTCTCTGCGCATGGACCTCAACATGAAACTGATGCGCAAACAAACCGATTGTGTAGTCGAGGTGAATGCGCACGGAACATCCCGCATGGAGCGACTTTACTACCTGGTGCATGTGGGCGACTGGCTTTCATACTACCTCGCCGTGCAAAGGCAGGTTGACCCGATTGAAGTAAACGTCATCACCGAACT
>SKUL01000221.1 GCA_007129985.1 Flavobacteriales bacterium | reverse complement strand
TGGAAGCACTCTCTCCGGCCTTGCAGACAGAATTTAACATTGAGGGGTATCCTTCCGATGAGTTTCTGAAAATGGTACTGCGGATTAAGCCCCACCAGGTTACCCTCGTGCCCGACCCACCCGATGTGCTCACCAGTAACGCGGGTTGGAACACCATCACCCATGCCGCGTTTTTGAAAGAAGTTGTTGGAAAAATGCACGATGCAGGTATTCGCTCCTCCATCTTTATTGACCCCAACGAGCGCATGATTGAAGCGGCAGCAAAAACCGGTGTGAACCGTATTGAACTCTATACCGAAGCTTATGCCCGCGGATTTCACGCAAGCCCCGAACAAGCCATAGAGCCGTACAATCGCGCTGCTCTGTGCGCCCATGAGGTGGGTCTCGGAATCAACGCGGGCCATGACCTCGACCTTCAGAACCTTGGCTACTTCGCCCAAAACATTCCGCACCTTGCCGAGGTATCCATCGGCCATGCGCTCATTTGCGACGCGCTCTACCTCGGTCTGGAAAACACCATTCAACTCTATCGCCGCGCACTGGAAATATGAAACTCAACTACAAAAAACAGGGATCAGGGCAGCCTATTATCATCTTGCACGGGCTCTTTGGTATGCTGGATAACTGGCAGAGCATCGCCAATCAACTGGCCGAAAACCACGAAATATGGTTGGTAGATCAGCGAAATCACGGCCGCTCACCACACGCCGATGAGCATACCTATAATCTGATGGCCGCCGATTTACAAGAACTTATCACCGACCACCACATTGAAAAACCGCTGCTTGTGGGTCACTCCATGGGCGGAAAAACGGTGATGTGGTTCGCGCAGAAATACCCCGACATTGCCAGAGCTTTGGTTGTGGTGGATATGGGCATACGCGAGTACCCCATTCACCACGACGGGATTATTGATGCCCTGCACTCGCTGAAGGTAGAAGAAATTTCCTCACGAAACGAGGCGGATGAACAGTTGGCTAAACACATTTCGTCATTTGGAATACGCCAGTTTTTGCTCAAGAACCTTCACCGTAAAAAGGAGGGCGGCTTTGAGTGGAAATTCAACCTTCCGGTGCTCGAAGCGGCCATGGAAGACATTGTACATGCCTTGCCCGACGGAAATGTGGACACTCCCGCGTTGTTCATTGCCGGAGGAGCGAGCAACTACATCACTGCCGCCGACGTCCCTGAAATCATGGCGCAGTTTACCAATGCCGAAGTAGAAGTGATTCCCGATGCCGGCCACTGGGTGCACGCCGAGAAGCCCGAAGAGGTGACAAAGATGATAGAACGCATGGCAGCGAAATGACCCCGGAAACAGCGCCATATTCCAAAGTTGCAAGCGCCTTGTTGTTTGCGTTGCTACTTACGTTTGCGCTCATCTCCTGCCGCAAGGAAACGCCATTTGAAGACGGTGCTGAAAACCTTGACCAGATATTGCTGCAATTGATTGAAGAATCGTCGGGTGGGCAGGGGGCGGCCTTTTTTGTGCTTCCTGAGAGTAATAATTATGCGGCCATACCTCAGGATCCTAACAATCCGCTCAGCACTGCCAAGGTTCATCTCGGCAAGCTTCTTTTTCATGAGCCTGCTCTCGGGCGCAACGCGTCTATGCCGCTGTTGAGCACTGAAGAATGGTCGTGCGCTACCTGCCACATCGCAGGCGCCGGCTTTCAGGCCAATGTGCCACAAGGTATAGGCGAGGGGGGAATGGGGTTTGGCATTGCCGGTGAAGCAAGGGTCAAAGACCCGCTCTATTCTGTGGATTGGATGGATGTACAATCAACGCGTTCGCCCTCTATTCTGAATGTTGCCTATCAGGAAGTGACCCTCTGGAATGGGCAATTCGGTTCGTTCGACAAGAACATCGGCACCGAGGCGCGCTGGACTCCGGGCACTCCGCGCGAGGATAATAACTTCGGTTATGCCGGACCCGAGATACAGGCAATGGCGGGTATCAGGGTGCACCGATCAAGGGTTGATGTGTCGCTTATTGAGGACTATCCGGAGTACGCAACGCTGTTTGAAGCTGCCTTTCCGGGTGTTCCGCTCGAAGTATCGGTGAGTCGGGAGTACGCAGGCCTGGCCATTGCGGCCTATGAACGCACGGTGCTTGCCAACAAAGCCCCTTTTCAGCGCTGGCTGCGCGGCGATCGGTCAGCGATGACATGGCGCGAAAAACAAGGGGCTATTCTCTTTTTTGGCAAAGCCAACTGTGTAACTTGTCACAACGGCCCCGCCCTCGCAGAAAACGATTTTCATGCCTTGGGGATGAGCGATCTTCAAGGGCATACCGTTGTTAGCGTGATTGACGCTTTGACCACAGCCAGCGGTAGAGGTGGCTTTACGGGAGTCTCAGCGGATGATTACAAATTCAAAGTACCTCAGCTGTACAACATCAAGGATTCACCCTTTTACGGCCATGGGGCATCATTTCATTCGGTGAAAGCCGTGGTTGAGTATAAAAATGCCGCGCAAAGTGAGAACCCGAATGTACCGGGTGAACAGCTGTCACCACGATTTAAAGCGTTACATCTCACAGCAGAGGAGATTGACGACCTTGTTCGTTTTGTTGAGAACGCACTGCACGATACTCAGCTCCAGAGGTACGTTCCCACAGATGTGCCTAGTGGATTGTGTTTCCCAAACAATGATTTTCAGTCACAAAGCGACTTGGGCTGTTTTTGAAGACATGGATGGGTGTGCAACCATCAACGGAATGCGGTTGAAAAAACTTAGTCTTGGTCAAGGCAAGCCCAATTTTTTTTTGAACTTTTGACCCTGAGCGATGGTCGCTCGTCAGAAACCATTTAACCAAAATAACTTTTCATGACCAAATTGTACGCATTAATGATTGGGCTTATGTTGCTCGGCACCTCGGTGTGGGCGCAAATCAGCGAGGGAGGAGAACCTCTCGGAAAAACCCTTTCGCTTTCACTCGAACCCGTGGAGCGAACTCAGTTAAACTCGTTTAACCTGCAGCAGGTTCAGTCCGAAGACGCCACTGTAGAAGAGAAACAGGGCACCTATCCGCGCATCGGAAGGGTGTTGCCTGTTGGAATTAGCCTGAATGATGTGAATGCCTGGACAGAAGTGAAGGGCGGTCGCGTTTGGCGTCACGCGCTGAAGTCTCGGGATGCCGTCGGGCTTTCCGTTCAGT
Source organism: Flavobacteriales bacterium (assembly GCA_007129985.1). Lineage (GTDB taxonomy): Bacteria > Bacteroidota > Bacteroidia > Flavobacteriales_D > SKUL01 > SKUL01. Next base: position 3,465 of record SKUL01000221.1, on the reverse strand, counting down.
TCGAGAACTTTGAAATTCCGGCAGGAGCAAAGCTCTTTATTCACTCACCTGATTATCAGCAGGTGATAGGAGCGTTTACCGAGTTCAACAACCACGAAAGCGGTGTTTTCAGCACCCAGCCCATCCACGGCGATGAGGTAATTGTGGAGTATTTTGAGCCCACCGCAGTAATGGGTCAGGGCAAGTTTGAAATAGCCGGATTGGTGCACGTGTATCGCATGATGCCCCAGGCTGAAGGCGCCCAGCGGGATTTTGGAGATTCCGACCCTTGTCAGGTGAATGTAAACTGCTCTGAGGGAAACAACTGGCAAAACCAAAAACGCGGTGTTGTTCGGATTTTCATTATTGAAGGTCAGTTTGCCGGTTGGTGCAGCGGATCGTTGATCAACAACACAGCACAGGATTGCACGCCTTATGTGCTTACGGCGCTTCACTGTGGAATCAACGCATCAACTGCCAACATGAATCAGTGGGTGTTTTTCTTCAACTATGAATCAGCCGGTTGTGCGAACGGAACCGCCGGACAGGTTCCCAACAACACCATGACAGGTTGTGCACGCATTGCAGATAGTGGTGACGGCGGAGGAAACAGCGGTTCGGATTATATGCTTGTCGAGCTCAACAATGATGTTCCTGAGTCTTACAACCCTTTTTACAACGGTTGGCGTAGAACCAACGTTACCAGCTCTAGCGGTGTAAGTATTCACCACCCGTCAGGAGATATCAAGAAGATATCTACCTACAGCAGCAATTTGATTTCTACAAGCTGGGGAGGTCCTTCCGGCTCACATTGGATGGTTACCTGGGTAAGCACCTCAAACGGACACGGTGTGACGGAAGGTGGTTCTTCAGGTTCTCCCATTTTCGACAATCAGGGCCGTATCATCGGAACACTCACGGGAGGAAGCTCTTTTTGCACCAGTCCTTCAAGTCCGGATTTGTATGGAAAAATGTCCTACCACTGGAATTCAAATCCCGGTGATAACCTCAGCACCTATCTTGACCCTACCAATTCGGGTGCAAACACACTGGACGGCTCCAATAACCCTTGCGGCTCAAGCGGCGGCGGTGGTGATTGCGAGGCAGGCACAGTGAGCGTATCTGTCAACCAAAATGTTTGCCCTGGCGAAGCAGGTATCTTTAATGCCACAGGAGTTGAAATTCCTTCAGGAGGAGGTTACGCTGTTCAGTTCGTGCCCGGCCCCGGAGGCACCGGCGGAAACGGAACAGGATTCACAATAACCGGAGTTGAGCCGCTTCCATTTGAGTTCGATAACGATATTAATGGTATTCTATCAGCCAATTCTTTTCCCCCACTTTCTGGCGCCTGGGTTTTAACCGGCTTTGTTTACACAGACCCAGAAGATGCTGGCGGTAGTTTCTGCAGCATTGCCAATGTGGATGTAACTGTAAACTTCCTGAGCACGGGAGATCCTGCTTGTGACGGTTCCGGTAATGATTGTATCACAGACATACCCTTCCCAGAGAATGACCCCTGCGTGATTCAGGTGTTGGCCCAGGATCCATTTTGCTGTGATACCGAGTGGGATGAAATATGTGATGACCAGTACTTTGATTGCCTGAGCGGTGGTGGTGCGGATTGTGATGCCGGAACGATTTCGGTAGCCCTTACTCAAGATATTTGTCCGGGTGAGGAGGCAATTTTCAATGCTACCGGTGTTGATATACCCGAAGGTGGAAACTATGCTGTAGGCTTTGACCCGGGGCCCGGAGCGACAGGCGGTGTTCCTGCAGGGTTTTCAATTACTGGCGCAGCTCCACTGCCTTTTGAGTTTGATGCCGGAATTAATGGTATCTTGGCAGCAAACGACCTGGATCCTCTCGGGGGCCAATGGATTTTAACGGGTATTGTGTACACCGACCCCGATGACTTTGCCGGAAGTGTTTGTGCTTTTACTGATCAGGAGATCATTGTGAACTTCCTTTCTGCATCAGACCCGGTTTGTGATGGCGATTGTATAACCGACATACCTTATCCGCTGGACGACCCGTGTGTCCTCATCGTAATTGACGAGGATCCGTGGTGTTGCGATACCGAGTGGGACGAACTGTGTGACGCTGCCTATGAGGACTGTATTTCCGGGCCTATTACCAACGATGACTGCGCTGACGCCATCACCGTAACTGCAGGAACGCATCCCTTCAGCACAATTGGAGCAACCACGGATGGCCCTGATCATCCGGGCACCGATTGCGATGCCTTTGAGCAAAGCAATGTGAACAACGACGTGTGGTACGAGTTTACGGCAACATGCGACGGTACAGGTATTTTCAGCACTTGCGGAACGGCAGATTTTGATACCAAGATTGCGGTATACAGCAGTGGTGTTTGTCCTCCACCGGCATCCGCGTTGATTATTTGCAACGACGACTTTGACGGATGCTCGGGCTTCTCCTCATACCTTGAGTGGGATATTACCGAAGGAACCACCTACCTATTGCGAATTGGTGGTTGGGGGCCGAATGACTCCGGTACGGGAACATTCCTCCTAAACCAGAATTGTGATGGCGAAGAACCGGGCGATTGTTTGATTTGGGTGAACCCATCGCCAACCACGGGCTGGAATGACTTTAACACCGAATTTGACGGTGCCCCTGTGCCGGATCCCAACGGAAACTGTCCCTTCAATGAAATTACCGACTTTGAGGTTTGGCAAAGTGAAGCATACAGCGTTGACGGTTTCATCGAAGGTGTAACGTACACCTTTAGTCACTGCAATGGCCTCGGGGCCGGTACATGGACCCCCACTTACGCTATTATTGCACCGAGTGGAGCTATTGATGCATCAGGGCTTGGCGACGGCGATGGCTGTTCCATTACCTGGACAGCATCAGAGTCGGGCACCTACCTCATTGTAATCAACGATGTGAACAATTGCGGAGTTGCGGGCAACACAGACAATGGTTTCCCGGCGCTTACCTGTGCATTGGCAACCAGCGTTGAGGAAGTCGCTACCAATACATTCGGCGTATTCCCTAACCCCAACAAAGGGCAGTTCAACATTACGTTTGAAGGTGCCGGAGGGCTTGCGCAAATTGATGTGCTGGAAGTGAGCGGTAAAACCGTGTTTACTTCGCAGTTCAATTTTGCGGGTGAAGCTTACCTGCCTGTTGACCTCGGAAGACAAGCCGGCGGTATGTACTTTGTGCGCATCACCATGAACGATCAGGTGAATGTGATGAAGGTTACGGTGCACTAGGCATTGAGTGTGAAACGAAAAAACCCCGGAGACGAGTTTGTCTTCGGGGTTTTGTTTTTTCATGTTGTGTCTAGTGATCCAAGGGCTTCGGCTTGGGGCGGTGCACCGTAAACACCCGAGATATATTAAAGCCAAAATGAATGTCGCCGTCCAGCCAATTGCCCGTTGTCTCCGTGATAAAACCTTTCTCAACCATATGGGTGCTGTTGCTGAAATGAAGCTGAAAAACGTGCCCTCCGGTTTC
>SKUL01000101.1 GCA_007129985.1 Flavobacteriales bacterium | reverse complement strand
CCACGCAGATTGAAGAAGGTTTTGCGCACACGGAACGGTCTAATCCAATCCGTGGTCAACTGCTTTGCAGTTCACTGCGAAGCTCCCTCAAATACCCCGGCATTTTGGCCATTCTGGAGCCGTACCACGAAAAAAGCTCACCGTCCACCTTGGTCACCGTACTGTGGGGCAAGAGGTATTGGTAGTGTTGAATGTGCTCATCCTTAAACGGAAATGGCTCCGACGAAAGCAATACTACATCGGCATTGCTCGCTACCAACTCTTCCGAGGTAATAGCCGGATATCGCGGCGTACCTTCCTCGCCACCTGAATGCCCGTCGAACACATTCTGCAAACCCATGGCCCGCATCACGTCGCCAATAAAGTTGTCTGAACCGCATACCATCATGGGCTTGTGCCAGATGAGGTAAGCCGCCCGAATGTTGGGTTGACCGGCAAACGAAGACTTCAAATTGTCGAAATCCGCTTCGATATCCTGAGCCATGTGCTGCGCTTCAGCAGGGCGTCCGCACAACTCACCGATTTTCCGAATCATGTTAATCCCCTCCGATATGGTTTTCACGTCGCTCATCCAAACCGGATACGTCTTCCACAAGCGCTCAATGTCTTCGGAAGTATTTTCCTCCTTGCTCCCGATAATCAGGTCGGGCTGAAGCTCGGCAATACGGTCGTGATGAATTTTCTTGGTGCCGCCGATGTTTCGGGCAGATTGCCGAGCCTGTGCGGGATGCACGCAAAACCGAGTTACACCTACAACCTCATTACCGAGGCCGAGGTCATAAAGGAGCTCAGTGATAGAAGGAACCAGAGATACAATGCGCTGTGGCTTCGCGGGCAGACGAATGTTCCGCCCCATCTGGTCCGTTACGTGCTGCATCTCAACAAAAAGCCCCGATGAGGTCGTGGCGCGTAATGATGTGGTATTTGTCCTCGTCAATTTGCACCAGCACCCCGTGTACGTCTTTGTTAATCATGGACGCAATCTCCGTCAATTCGCACTGAGCAGTTACCACGGGCAGGGCTTCGTCCATCACTTCAGATGCGCGCATATTGCCCACCTCTGGATTTTCTACCAGTTTCTGAAACAAACGGTTGTCATTGAGGCAGCCCACAAACTTTCCGTCGTCCACCACGGGAATTTGCGAAATATCAAACTGACGCATTTTCTGAATGGCATTGGCAAGCAGCTCACCGGAACCAATGGTAACCAGAGGTTGCTCCACATGGTTGTTCACAAGGTCAATGGCCTGTCGGTTGCGGTCGTTCAGGAAGCCGCGGTCTCGCATCCAGTCGTCGTTGTACACCTTACCCACGTAGCGCGAACCGTGGTCGTGAAAGAGCACAACCACAACCGAATCATCATTGAGACGGTGCTTAAGCTGCCGAACTCCGGCAAAGGCACTTCCGGCGCTGTAGCCCAGAAAAAGGCCTTCCTTCCGCGCCAGCTCACGGGTGGTGAGTGCGCCCACTTTGTCTGTTACTTTTTCAAAATGGTCAATCAGACTGAAGTCCACGTTCTTGGGAAGGATGTCCTCGCCAATTCCCTCGGTGATGTAGCTGTAGATTTCTTTCTCGTCAAATTCGCCCGTTTCGTGGTATTTCTTGAAAACCGAGCCGTAGGTGTCAATACCCCAAATCTGGATGTTGGGGTTTTTCTCCTTGAGGTATTTCGCCACTCCGCTGATGGTTCCTCCGGTTCCTACTCCCACCACAAAGTGGGTGATTTTTCCTTCGGTTTGCTCCCAGATTTCGGGGCCCGTGGTTTCGTAATGGGCCAGACGGTTGCTGAGGTTATCGTATTGGTAGGGGTAGAATGAATTGGGAATCTCGCGGTTCAGGCGGGATGCTACCGAATAGTACGACTCAGGATGGTCGGGTGGTACGTTGGTCGGACAAACATAAACTTCTGCGCCCATGGCCCGTAGAATATCCATTTTCTCCTTGCTCTGCTTGTCGCTCAGGGTGCAAATCAACTTGTAGCCTTTTACGATGCAGGCCAGCGCCAATCCCATTCCCGTGTTTCCGCTTGTGCATTCTATCACGGTTCCGCCGGGCTTGAGTTTGCCCTCTTTTTCGGCGTCTTCAATCATTTTGAGCGCCATGCGGTCCTTTACCGAATGACCGGGATTGAAATACTCAACCTTGGCCAACACGGTGCCGGGAATGTCCTGCGCAATGCGGTTCATGCGAATCATTGGCGTATTGCCGATGGTTTGAAGAATGTTGTCGTAGATTTTCATGGGGAATGTTTTCAGGGTGCAAAGGTAACCATCCTCGCTGCTTTTGCTTGGGTCTGTTAGTCAAACCTGATGGCACGAACCGGCGAAATGCGCGTAACGAGGTAGGATGGCAGAATCAACACGAGCAAACAAATGGCCAGCGTGCCGATATTGAGCATCAGCACGTGTTCCCACTTCAACAAAATGGGTACTGACGAAACGTAGTAGCTGGCCGGGTCGAGCGACACCAATTCCCAATATTCTTGTGCCAGACAAAGCCCGATACCCACCACGTTCCCAATAAGCAAACCGTAGCCGATGAGGTAGGCTGCGGTGTAGAGGAAAATCTTTCGCACCGACCAGTCCGTAGCGCCGAGGGCCTTGAGAATGCCTATCATGTTTACGCGCTCAAGTATGAGAATCAATAGCGCCGATGACATATTAATGACCGCCACAATAATCATAAGCGTGATGATGATTTTGGGGTTGATATCAATCATTTCCAGCCAGTTGAAAATCTCCGGAATGCGCTCCGAAATAAGGGTGGTTTTGAGGTCGTAATCGAGAATATCGTACACAGCGTTGTTGGCCTGGTGCATGTGCCGGAAATCGTGCAGCACCACTTCGTAGCCCCCCACGTAGTGATGATTGCTGCCGCCTCCGGTTTGCACTTGCACCAAATCCGTATCGCAGATACAGCCGCTGTGGTCTTCGGGGTATTGTACGGTCATCCACGCCGAGTCGGGTAGGGTGAGCGAGCGGTCGGTGAGCACCACTTTGAGGGTGGTGTCGCGGTCTATACATATGCCGTGCGGACCGGCACCGCGCATTCCTGCATCTCCCCAGTTGAAACGGTATTCGCCATCGCCACCAAATGCCAGTGCCTCCACAATGAGAAGCTGGTTTTCGCAATCGCCCGTTACCCGCAGTTGTGCTTCCAGTCCCCAGCGATTGATGCGCTGCAAATGCCCGATGTCCATAAACAGAAACTGAGCGTCGAACTCAGCGAGCCCTGTTTCATACATGCCCGAAATCACAAACCTACGCGGGCTCAAACTCCCCGCCTGATTCGCAAAATAAACCGTAATGCGCTGGTTGGTGTCCAGTTTCAGCAGGTTGGCGAGGTGGGTAGAAACCAATACCTCCTGGGTGATTGCCGTATCCGAAATGTTGGGCAAGGCACCCAGTACCAGCTTATCGCGAAAAAAATGCCAGTCGAAATCCGTACCGATGCCCTTGGCAATTACCCCGTGAATATCGGTTTCGGTCTCCACGATGCCGGGCTTGGTGGCATAGCTTTGCACATGGCGTACTTCGCGCAGGGCGCTGATTTCAGGTGTAAGGTGTGCCTGCCGTTGCATGCGCTCCGACTCGTAGCTGTTGTTCATCGAAAGCGGAGTAATCTGAATATGGGCGCCAAACCCCGTTACCTTGTTGCGAACCTCAGTTTTGAAACCGGTTACAATGGCCATAGAGAGAATCATCACCGCCATCCCCAGCGCAATGCCCGCAATGGCAATGCTTACAATGGGTCGCGAAAAGGTTTTAGAACCGCTTTCGCTACCTTTGAGCATTCTACCCGCTATGAACGATTCTATCTTCAATTCCTCTTCGCTGAAGTCGCGCAAAATTAGCAATATAATCTGCCGCGTTGGACTCTGGTTTTGGCTTGCCGTGCCCATTTGCGGCTGCGCGGAAGTTCCGGCTCCCGTTTCCGAAGCGCCCGAAATCAAGGTGGCACAGGATGAGCCGCTGCGCACCGGAGCAGAGCAAATGGAGCGCGTTGTGGCCCTTCTCGCCGGAAAGCGGGTAGGGGTGGTGGCCAATCCCACGGCACAGGTGGCAGGTGTTCATCTGGTAGATACCTTGTTGGCACATGGCGTTAATCTGGTGCGGGTTTTCGGACCGGAGCACGGATTTCGGGGAGATGCTGCCGACGGCGAATGGGTGGACCACGGCGTAGATGCCCGCACGGGAATTCCGGTGGTGTCGCTTTACGGAAAGAACAAAAAACCCACTGCACAGCAAATGACTGATTTAGATGTTGTGGTGTTCGATATTCAAGATGTGGGTGTGCGATTTTACACTTACATCAGTACGCTGCATCTGGTGATGGAGGCCGCCGCCGAGTCGGATGTTTCGGTGCTGGTGTTAGACCGCCCCAATCCGCACGCACACTATACGGACGGCCCTGTACTCAACCCGAAATTCAGCTCATTTGTGGGGATGCATACCATTCCGCTGGTGCACGGAATGACGGTGGCAGAACTGGCGCTGATGATAAATGGCGAGGGCTGGCTCAAAGATGGATTGAAATGCGCGCTGGAGGTGGTTCCCTGCGAGGGCTATACGCGGTCTGTGCGTTATAAGCTTCCAGTGGCACCATCGCCCAACCTGCCCAATATGCAGAGCATTTATTTGTACCCGTCGCTGGGCCTGTTCGAAGGAACGCAGGTGAGTGTGGGCAGGGGCACCGACGCACCTTTTCAGCAAATCGGAATGCCCGGTTTTAAGGCCGGAGAGCATCGTTTTACGCCGCGCTCCATTCCGGGAGTGTCCAAATACCCGCCGCACGAAAACAAGGAATGCGTGGGTTTTGACCTGCGAGAGGAGGAAACGCCACCCCTACAACTTGATTTGTCTTTTTTGCTCACCATGTATGAGAACGCGCCCAACAAGGAGGCGTTTTTTCTGGAAAGTGGGTTTTTCAACAAGCTGGCTGGCACCGATGAGTTGATGAAGCAGATAAAAGCCGGCTACACCGAAGAGCAGATTCGCGCCACGTGGAAGGACAATCTGGAGGCTTTTGCCAAACAACGCGAACCCTACCTGTTGTACGAGAACTAGCTCGGTACTCCCGCACCGTTGGCCGTCCGGTTTTTCAGAAAAGCGGAGATTTCTTCCGGTTTTTGTGTGCCAATCAAAATGCGCTTGCCGTTTTTAAGCACCAGTTGCAGCCCTCGGTTTCCCGACATATTGTAAGCCATTCCACCCGGGCCCATTCGCAGTCCCCAGCCGCCATACTCAGCAATGGGTTTGTACTGCCGCACCTCTGCCGATTGAATGTCTTCCCATTTGTGAAGCCTGAATTTCAGGTGGAAGGGGAAGAGTTTAAAATGCACGCCCTGGTCGTCTAATTTTGTGTGCAGGGTAATCATGGCAATTCCTGCGGTGAGAAGAAGAAAAGATACTGCGATGATAATCAAGCCGGTGTCGCTTACGGGGTTGTTACCCACAGGTTTGCCCATACCCAATTGCTGCACCAGCGCGTACACTGAAAATCCGTTGATGGATAGCAGAAGCAGCCAAACCCACCAAATGGTGACGCGCTGCGTTTCTAGGAAAGGTAAGTTGTGGTTCATGTTTGTTGGTGTGGGTGATAAAGGTAGTACTGTTTTTCTGGACTGAAGTTGCCTGAGGAACGGGCATGCTTGTGGGAATTTGGAAACGAATCATACACAGATGGGTTGGTAATCAGGATTGAGTAAATTTCGCAGATAAATGTCATCGGAGTCCGCTGCGAGTGACTCCGATGGAAGTTAGTACAAGTCCGAATTGAAACGCCGATTATCATCTCCTCCACCGGAGGAGTGGCCCCGTCAAACGCGGGTTTCAACCGACCTTGATGTTGAAGGTCGGGGTTGGGGTGGGTTTTTCACCCGCGACCCGTGGTCTGACGGACCTGATTTTGTCAATGAAAGTCGCGTAACGGGGGACTATGATTGAGGTGGTTTGACAAGAAAAATGAGATTTCTCCGCTACGTGCCTCGTTCCTCTGCGCTCCGCTCGAAATGACAATAGAGTGTGATTGGAGATTTTATGATTGATTATTAGCATTTTGTCATTTCGACCGTAGCAACGAGGGCAGGAGTTGCGGAGTGGAGAAATCTCCGTTTCAATTGGCATTGGAATAAGATTTCTCCACTACGTGCCTCGTTCCTCGGCACTCCGGTCGAAATGACAATAAGTTGTGATTGAGGTTTTTGTTCTTTAAAAAGATTTCCCGACTGCGCGCTTCGTTCCTCTGCGCTCCGCTCGAAATGACAACTGGGTGTGAATGGGGTTTTATTCTTGATTACTTGTTCTTTGTCACTTCGACCGAAAGCCGCCAATTCATGAAGCCAGGTGAGTGAATGGAGGCTGAAGTGGAGAAGTCTCATTTCTTACTAAGACTTCGCTTTGATTTCTTTTGTTCAGGCCTGAAGTCTGGGTCGCAATCCTCTAAATCTTTTGATAGTAATTGGCAGATGGGTTGTTGAGCAAGCCAACTCGCTGTCCAAAAGAATCACGCCTCAGGGTATTCTGATTCAACCCCACCCTACCTCACCACCAACACCTTTCCTCTTTCCTCAAACTGCTGCCCCTCAACGTTGGTGTAGCGAATGCGGAAAAAGTAATACCCCGTGGCGTAGCT
>SKUL01000113.1 GCA_007129985.1 Flavobacteriales bacterium | reverse complement strand
TTCGCTACCGAGCGACTGATTGTGATGTAATCACTTTATCCAACCTTGACAGATCCTTTGGGCGCTGTTAGGTTAGGTGCAACAAGCAGAAACCCCCGGCGAGCAATCGTCGGGGGTTTTTTATGAACAAGTGGCTATTCACCATAAACCTTAAAGAACTTCTTAACCAATTAAAAAAGGACTATTTTAGCTGTCGTGAAACGTCTTAGAATAGCACTTTTGTCAGCAATCCTTCTCGCGTTGTCGCCCGCTTTAACGGGGCAAAACGAAGAAGCTAATCAGACTGGGATAGAAGTTATTTCGCCTAATCGGGATGACATGAAGAAAGTTATCATCGTGTTGGAAGAAGCCGAAGGAATCACTGTAACGAAAATCGCTTCACAAAACTGGGTTTATTTTACATACGAAACCGAAGCACAGCGAATAGAAGCGATGGAGCAGCTCCGATTGAGAGGAATCACCGTGAAACAAAAAGGAGCAATGTCGCTGGGTTTTCCACTTCCGTCGGCAAATGAAGACCAATACTCGCAGCAAAAAAGTGAGTGGATTGAACAAAACCCTGAGCAATACCTCCAAATGCAACAACCCGGTGAGCCCAATTCCATCACGCAGGATGAGTTCGATGCTCTACCCCAGGAAAAACAGCAGTGGATTTTGGAGAACCCAGAGCAACTTATTGTTGAGCCATGAAACAAGGCCTGTGGTTAATCGGGTTTATTTTTTTGTTCGTTTTTAACGCGAATGAAATATTTGGACAGTGTACCAATTGCACTGCACAATATCCTGCTGCCATTCAGTCAACCACATCAAACGCACTCGTTACAGTGGATCCTTGCATGTTTGGTGGAGAATACGCTGTGTTCAATGTTACAGCTGGCGAAACTTACACATGGACCACCTGTAACGGTGGTACGTGGGATACCCAACTTACACTTTTTGCAGGCGGCGCTCCTGGCTGCCAAGGTGGCGTCGCCGGCGCCCTCGAGTACAACGATGACTTTCCGGGTTGCGGACTACTTTCAACTATCACATGGACAGCCACTTTCACGGGAACAGTGAACGTGTTGGTGAGTCGGTTCAACTGCCAGCCCCAGGCAAGCTGTATGGGGCTTTATTGGGCCTGCGTATCTTGTGGCGTGAGTCCGGGCGATAATTACAACAACCCCGGCGGTACCATCACAACCTGCGAAGGGAATTTCTATGATACCGGTGGCCCAGCAGGAAACTACAGCAACAACGAATTTATAGTTACCACGTTCTGCCCTGATGTTTCCGGGGAATGTATCAATATGTTCTTTTCGCAATTCAGTATTGAAACCGGCTGGGACTTTATGGTTGTTTATGACGGGCCCAACACAAGCTCTCCGGCAATCGGAACCTATACCGGAACGGCTCTAAATGGTGTTACTCTTGCGGCCACCAATGCCTCCGGCTGTTTAACCTTTTTATTCGATTCTGATGGCTCGGTTACCTTTCCGGGCTGGGAAGCCTCCATTTCATGTAATACATGCGGGGTTCCTCCCCCTGCTCCACCCACCGACTGTGTAGGGGGTACAACAGTTTGTGATGACGCCACGTTCTCTGGAAACAGCAGCGGTTCAGGGTCTATAGTTGACTTAAACAGCAGCAATCAAGGATGTTTGCTCTCGGGCGAAAACCAAACGTCGTGGTATTTGTTTTCGCCTGCAACGGATGGCAATATCGGCTTTACAATTTCGCCCGGCGTAGGAGTTGACTATGACTTTGCTGTTTGGGGGCCCTTTCCTGAAGGTAGTACATCGGCTGATATCTGTCCCCCGCCCGGACCTCCAATCAGGTGCTCTTATGCTTCGGGGTTCAGCACCAATAATGCCACCGGAAGCTATGATACCGGTACCGGGCATGCCATATACTCTTCACCCCAGTTCGCTTCACCATTTACAACATACAGTGAGGGTGCTGGGGGCAACGGCTGGGTTCCAGGGCTTAATGTCACCGCTGGTCAAGTGTATATCCTTGTGATAGACAACTTCACCTCCAACACTACTCCCTTCAATCTCAACTGGAACCTACAGAACGGCGCTACGCTCAACTGTACGCCCCTGCCGGTGGAAATGCTCGAATTTTCGGGTTTACGCGTAGAAAACACCAATGTGCTGCGCTGGAAAACAGCCACTGAAATCAACGCAGATTTCTACGAAATTCATCGATCATCGGATGGTCATCATTACAGCGTAATCGGAACAGTATTGGCATCCGGGTTTACCACTTCATTGAGTTCCTACGTGTATCGTGATGAAGATGCGCCCCGTTCAGATTGCTATTACCGTCTCAAACAAACCGATTTCGACGGACGTTACGAGTATTTCGGGCCTGTTATAATTGAACACAGAGAGACCTCAACAAAAATTCTGAATCTCCATCCCAACCCACTCACCTCCAACGGGCTTCAGGTAGAAATCAGTACGCCACATAGTATGCAGGTGCATGTTCAAATCATGGACGTTACGGGCAATCCGCTTAGGGTACAGCAGGTGGCTTTAGCCAAAGGAGTGCAAACGTTCGCCGTAGATTTCAGCACCTACAGTCGTGGTGTGTATTTCATCCGTTTTACCGAACAGCACGGCGCGGTGATAGACACACGTAGAGTTGTGCGATAGACTTCATTTGTGCTAAACAACCAAAGCTCTGAATAAGCGTCAAATAGAGTAAAGCAATGTGAATAAATCATTGTCTCATTTGTTGTTACTGATACTTCGTAGAGCTATTTTTGTTTAGCTTACTTAAAACGTTGAACCATGAATAAAGCCTTGCTATTTCTGGCTGTTTTGATGCTTACGGTTTTTTCGACTTCAGCTCAGAACATCGCGATTAACGCAACAGGGACTGCCCCAGACGCCTCTGCCATGTTGGACATATTGAGCGCAAACAGCGGACTTCTTATACCACGACTGACCCTGGCACAGCGCAACGCCATCGCCAACCCCGCTGCGAGTCTTCTGATATACCAAACCAACAACACGCCCGGTTTTTACTACAATGCCGGAACACCTGCAGTTCCCGATTGGGTGAGATTGTACGGTGGAGATGGATGGAGCACAACCGGAAATACCGGAATAACTGCGGCTAACTTTCTGGGTACAATCAACAACTTCCCGTTGCGCATCCGCACCAACAACGCTTTGCGATTTGAGTTTACCACCAACGGACGTCTTCGAAGCGAAAACAATGGCGACGCCGTCCAGCCTACCTACGCATGGTTGGGAACGGGAGGTACAAATACGGGTATGTTCAGGCCGGCGGCCAATACGCTTGCTTTTTCAACGAGCGGTACTGAAAGGATACGCGTAGGTAACAACGGCCGCGTTGGAATTAACACCACCGCGTTCATCGGTCGGCTTGATGTTAGAGATAATTTCAACACCACATTGGGCGGAATCAGCACTATCTATTCATTAAACGCAAACGCATCCGGGACAGGTCTTAGCGCTGTGGGTCAGAATGGAATTCCCAACGCCCTCGTGGCCGGATCAGGTGGTTCTTTTTCCGGTGTCGTTACCGGATTGTACACGTTTTATTCAACCCCTGGAATAGGCGATGGCATCGTAGTTCAGGATAATTTCGGTGCACAGTGGCAGGTTGGACATTGGTCCGGGTTGGCTTATTACAAGATTATTGGCGTTGGTTTAGTGAGCACCATTGTGAAGGACACGAATGAGGAAAACGTGGTTTTGGTTTGCCCTGAAGCACCGGAAGCTGTTTTTCAAGACTACGGTGTTGGCCAGCTCGTGAATGGAGAAACATACATTGAATTGGATCCAATTATCACCAGAAACATCATCGTTGATGAGACGCATCCGTTGAAGGTTTTCATTCAGCCTGAAGGTGAGTGCAATGGCGTGTATGTTACCAATAAGTCGAGCTTTGGATTTACCGTAAAGGAACTTAATCAGGGCTCTTCTACGATTCCTTTTTCCTATCAAATTGTTGCCACGAGGAATGATGAGATGATTACATCAGAAAACGGGGATACTCGCTTGGTTTCATACAAAGGGCGCTTCAGCAAAGCTCCGACATACAAGGAAAACCTTGGCCGAAAATAGACAACAGTGCTCTCACCGACGTGCACTCCCCTTTCATTCAAGCCTCTGGTGATACATACACGGACAATTCCCCGGATTGAACCAGGCCGCCGGCACAGGGGTGCGCGGAACGGTGACAAATATAATTGTAGGTTGGGCAGGAGTTTTTCAGGGTGACGTATTGGCAACCGGCGGTTATTTCGTTTCTGACGAGCGCTGGAAAAAAGATATACGCCCTCTGGAAGAGCTGTCAATCCCGGAGAAGGTGATGCAGCTGAAACCCAAAAGTTACCAATGGAAAGCAGACGAGTTTCCCGGGATGGGCTTTGACCCCGAGAGAACCTCCTTTGGCTTCGTTGCACAGGAAATGATTTCCGTTTTTCCTGAATTGGTCAACACCAACAAGCTGATTGATGACCCCACACAACCACACGAGTCGAGGAGTGAAGCCAAGCCTGTGGGCGGCTATCACTTTGTTGATTATGTTGGAATGGTTCCCATCCTTACGCAAGCCATTCAAGAGCAGCAGCAACTTATTGAAGAGCTTCAGCAGGTAATTCAAAAGCTTAGCCAGCGGCTGGATGCCGTTGAGTCGGGGCAATCATCGGAATAGGCGCGCTTACCAGGGCTTGATTCTTTGGGCTTATTGAAGTACGAAGCGTGCGCTACTTTTCGAGATAGATTGCTGAACATGGAAAGCACTGCAAACTTGAACCAATGTAAGACGCAAGGCCGGAGGCCTTGAGGGCTGCGGCGTAGCGGGTGTTGCTGAGCCTGTCGAAGTAGGCTACGCCGAACATCCGTTTATTGATTTAAACTAAAACTTGTTGAGCGTAGCGTCCCGCTACGCTGTCGTATACCAAGCTTCCTCGCCTGAAGAAATCATCTTCTAGAACCGATAAGGAATCTAAGATTGGCCAAAGTTAAGCTCAGAACGTTCAATCTCAGTCTATCAGAATCAATTAATTCCTGTATATTTCACCAACCAAACCTACTTGCCATGCTAGCTATGCCCAAACAAAGCGTTTTAAGTGCAGCTTTATTGACTATTCTGCTGCTCACTCAACTTCAAGAAGAATCAAAAGCCTCCAAATTGACATCAACCATTGTCAATCCTGCATCTATCCTGCTTCTCTCCGACCCTGACTCCATTTCAACAAGCCTCAAAATTGTAAAAGCCAGTTACCACAAAATACCTGAACCCGGTGAAGACCCCTTACTTCATCTGGAGTACACCACCTACTCATCTTGTCAAATAAGACCCCTTGACTTTGCCGCTTATGTTACAAATCTCGACACGACTGTCATCACGGGTGTATACCTTGAAATCAATTACTCCAATTCATCCGGTTCCGAAACTTTTTTCTCGGACTCTTTATCCATAGCACCCGGAGACACCGCCGCTCTTGTTGTTTATGACTTTATCCCTCCACAGGTAACAGGCAGTCATACCATACAATACACCATTCACTCCGACCAGCCATCGGATTCTATTCCTCCAACAACGAGCAGGACATTCAATATCAATTCATTTGCTGACATTTACTTGGGAGATAGTCAGTTATTGGTTTTTGAATTCTTAAGCCGGGATCAACCACAAGCTATTGCCTACACCACAGACATGGGGAGCGGTTCTGTATTTGAGGTTGGAATGGTGTACTCGTTTACAGAGAACGACCAGATTTGTTGCCTGGGAGCACACTTTGGAAGCAACACAAGCCAAAACACCTTGGTCGTTTTGGATATATTTATGTGGACAAGTTATGGCCTTGATTTTGTCGCAGGAACGGATATATTTTACCCCTATGCTGGTCAGATCTGGTCTCCTGGCGCCTACCATTGGGAATCGTTATTTAGTCTCTTTGGGGGCAATTTTACAATGCCTGTCTTTCCCGGTGATCAAATGGTTGTCAAAGCTCGTTTGTTTAATACCGATGAAGATGTAATGGAAGTAGGCATAAGCAGCCACGACGCAGCAGACTCCAGTGCTTACATTTTTGGTCAGTTTGATGATATGGACTGTACAAGTGGTTGCTTTTCCAACGATGTGTATATGATTCGCGTTGGGATGAGTGAGGCTTTTTGTGTTACGCAGGTATCTGAGATTGCAGAGAACATTGCTGAATTTAAGTGTGTGCCCAACCCTACGCAAGGACCCTTCGAAGTGCAATACACGCTTCTGGACGATGCAGATGTTGAGCTGTACCTGTTTGACTCAGTGGGACGCATTGTCATCCAACAAAACGAAGGCAGGCAAGCCCCGGGCCAGTACATTGTAAACATGAACAGCACGGGTTTAGCACCCGGGATGTACAACCTTACCATTGTGTCTGACGGCAAAGTCCAATCTAAAAAGGTTGTTTTTCAGTAAGGTATTTCACCCTGAACAAGAATAATCGAAGGCCTGAGGTCCTGAGGGCCGCGGCGTAGCGGGTGCTGCTGAGCCTGTCGAAGTAGGCTACACCGAACATCCGTTTATTAATTTGAAATTGAGACTTGTTGAGCGTAGCGCGGTTTGCTGAGCCTGTCGAAGTGCGCTACGCTTTCGTAAACCAGGCGTCCTCGCCTGTGGACTTTCCTTCTCCTACCTCACCACCGGCA
>SKUL01000272.1 GCA_007129985.1 Flavobacteriales bacterium | reverse complement strand
TTGTGAAGTACCTGGAATCCATTGACCGCGAAAACCTGATTATGGCAGCTCCAGATACCGGAGGAACCAAGAGGGCCAATGCCTATGCCAAACATTTTAACCTGGAAATGGCCATTTGCTATAAGCAGCGAAAAGTTGCCAATCAGGTGGATAATATGACCGTAATTGGTGAGGTGAAAGACCGCCACGTGATGTTGGTTGACGATATCGTAGATACCGCAGGCACACTTACCAAGGCTGCCGACATGATGCTGGACAAGGGCGCTTTAAGCGTTAGAGCTATGTGCACACACGCTGTGTTGTCGGGCCCCGCTTATGAGCGGCTTGATCAGTCGAACCTCGCAGAGCTTATCGTAACGGATACCATTCCGCTGAAAAAATCGCATCCCAAAATCAAGGTTTTGAGTGCAGCCCCGCTGTTTGCGGAGGTGATTCGCGGTGTGGTTCAGTACGAGAGCATCAGTTCACACTTTGTAATTTCTTAATCTAAATCAAATAAAATGAAGCAAGTATCATTGAGCGGCTCTCCAAGAGAGGGCGTAGGGAGTACAGATGCTAAGGTGCTTCGCAACCAGGACAGGGTACCTTGTGTACTTTACGGAGGCGATAAGCAGGTTCACTTTCACGTGGACTACAACCAAATGAGCAAGCTGGTAATCACTCCGAACGTACACCGAATTGCACTCGACATTGACGGCACATCTTTCGACGCGCTGATCAAAGAGGTACAGTTTCACCCGGTAACAGACAAGATTATCCACGTGGATTTTATCCAGCTCTTCGACGACAAAGAGGTAAAGATTCAGCTTCCGCTGCGTGTTACCGGCTCTGCCATCGGAGTTCGAAACGGAGGACGTTTGTTTGTGCTTTTCCGCAAACTCAACGTAAAAGGTTTCCCGCCTCAGTTCCCCGAGGCCATTGAGTTGGATATTACCAAACTTCGTATTGGTCAAAAAATCCGTATCAAAGACCTTAACGTTGGCGATCTCACCCTAATGCACGACCCCGAGGCCGTTGCGGTATCTATCAAAACTGCACGTGGTGCGGTGGATACTGACGACGACGAGGATGAAGAGGGTGGTGAAGGAGAAACGGCTGCTGCTGCCGAAGGCGCGGAAGCCAAACCTGAGGCCGCTGCCGAATAAACCGGTTGCCCTGCTGCATGAAATTCCTGATAGCAGGTTTAGGCAACATTGGGTCGGAGTACGAAAACACCCGGCACAACATTGGATTCAAAGTGCTGGACACCCTCGTGAGGGAGTCCGGCACTTCTTTTTTAACGGGTGAGACAGCCTTTCGCGCAGCGCGATACGGCGATGTAGCAACCTTGAAGCACAGGGGCCGGATTTTTATTCTTCTCAAGCCATCCACCTACATGAACCTCAGCGGAAAGGCTGTGAACTACTGGATGCAGCAGGAAAAAATACCGTTGGACCGTTTACTGGTGGTTACCGACGACCTCGCTCTACCCTTTGGCACCATTCGTTTACGTGGCAAGGGTAGCGACGGCGGCCACAACGGCTTGAAAAACATCAATCAGATTTTGGGCACCCAGAATTACGCCCGCCTCAGGTTTGGTATCGGAAGCGAATTTGGACGCGGTCAGCAGGTGAACTATGTACTTAGCCCATGGGATGCGGAAGAGGAAGCGGCACTTGCGGAAAGGTGCAAGCAAGCATCCGATGCCATTTTATCGTTTGGAACAGTGGGTCTTGCGCAGACCATGACCTCGTTTAACAACAAATAAGCTACCTCACGCGTTTGGAATTTCAAATCGCATTCGCGATTTTTGGACTGTCCGAAACCGGACATTTATTTGTTAAACCTTTAAAAGCTCACAGCTTGCATAGAGCAGCCGGTTGCACGTCAGCCGGCTGTTCTGTTTGGTAGAGTTTGGAATGGCTCCTCAGGCTCCTACCAGCTCGATGTCGAAATCAACGAGGTCCACAAACTCCTGCACGCGACGGTCAATGGTTTCGCGGTCCAGTTCCATCAGACGCTCTGGCCCGAATTTTTCGCAGGTAAAGGATGCCATGGCCGAACCCACCACAATGGCGCGCTTCATATTGTCGAAAGAGATATTGCGCGCACCGGCGAGGTAGCCGATAAAACCTCCGGCAAAGGTATCACCCGCTCCGGTGGGGTCAACCACTTCTTCGAGCGGGAGTGCGGGCGCAAAAAATGCGCGGTCTTCGTGAAACAGCAGCGCTCCGTGCTCTCCTTTTTTAATAATCAGGTAGCGCGGACCCATTTCCATAATCTTACGGGCAGCCTTTACCAATGAATATTCCTCAGAAAGCTGGCGAGCCTCTTCGTCGTTGATGGTGAGTACATCCACTTTTTTCAGCACCTCTTTCAGTTTGTCGAGCGCAATATCCATCCAGAAGTTCATGGTATCGAGAACCACAAGTCGCGGACGCTCGCGCAACTGCTCCAATACCGAAAGCTGAACGGCAGGATCGAGGTTACCGAGCATCAGAAAATCACAGCCCTGATAAGACTCCGGAACCACCGGCTTAAAATCGGCCAGCACGTTGAGTTGGGTGTCCAGCGTGTCGCGCGCGTTCATGTCGTAGTGGTACTTCCCCGACCAGAAGAAAGATTTTTCGCCCTGTTTAATCTGAAGGCCTTCCTGGTTGATACCACGCTTCTCCATTTCTTGCAGCACATCTTTGGGAAAATCATCCCCGATAACAGAAATCAATCCTGACTGCGGAATGTAATAGGATGCGGCAAGGCTGATATAGGTGGCGGCTCCACCAATTACGCGCTCTTGCTTGCCAAATGGCGTTTCAATGGAATCGAAGGCTACGGTGCCAACACTTACAAGATTCATGGGCTGTTGTTTGTCGCAAAGATAGCTGTTCAAGCCGGTTGTAGCGCGTGTAGCCAAGAGAGTTATTTTTTTACCCTGGTATGTTGTGTAGTTTCGTGCAAAGATTTATTTTTGTGCCCGCTCAAAAGAGCACTATTTCATTCCTCCTTAGCTCAGTTGGTTAGAGCATCTGACTGTTAATCAGAGGGTCCCTGGTTCGAGCCCAGGAGGGGGAGCAAATGGCCTCGAATAGCCCAGCAACTAAGTCCCTGGAGAAATTTCTTCAGGGGCTTTTTGTTTTCTACCCCCTAGTGAGGAAGAGGTTGACCCAAAATGTTCAAAACTGAACTCTACGTTTATACTTAGGGCCTGTGCCGTCCTTTTCCATTTCCCTCCCACCACCTAATTTCTGTACCTTAGTCGGCACTTGAAAGTTAGCGCGTGAGAAATTCACTTGTGGTAGGAATAATCGGGCTGCTGCTTATCAGCGTGGGCTGGTGGGTGGAACTTCCATTTGGCAAAGACCGCAGCCTTGAGGCCGTTGCGCAGCACATTCCCGAAATTCTGCAGCAAAAAGGCAGCGACACCCGAAACGAAATTGCACTGCTCAACGCGCGGTTCAACGAGCATGGCGTACACGAAACCGCGGTGCAATACTCCGACTATTACGCCGCCTTGTTCAATAACTCAGGCATTTTAATCGCAGTTTTTGAGGATGATGAACTGGTTTTCTGGTCCGATAACCGCGTGGCATTCGATTACCTGTTTGGTCCGGGCATTCCGGATGAGCAGTACCTGCAACTCGACAACGGCTGGTATGGTTTGCGCAAAGTGGTGAAGGATGACAGGGAGTATTTTGCCCTGTTCCTCATCAAGACTTCCTATCCGTACAACAACGACCACCTGCAGGATGCTTTCGCCCCGGATTTTGACCTGCCCTCTGTGTACACGCTGAGTTTGAGTCCGCGAGAAAACGCCTTGCCAGTTGTGGTTGGCAACGAAACTGTTTTCCACATTCATCAGCACGCACCGCTTCCGGAGCAAATGCGTTGGTTTAACCTGCTGATGGTGCTTGCCGGATTGTGGCTCTTTCTGCGCGCATGCCCGGTCCTGCTCAGGCAAAAAATGCCCCTGCGATTTGCTGTCGTGGTTTTTCCTGCCACATTGCTTACTCTTCGGCTTGCAACGCTCTACTATCCGCATATTTTTTCGGGCTTACAAGTTTTCAATCCATCGCTTTACGCCTCCTCATTCTTGTTTCCGTCGCTGGGCGACCTGTTCATCAACAGCGTATTGCTGCTCTACATCGGCCACTACCTGAAGAAAACCCTCAACGGCACACAGCGGCGCATCACAGGATTTGTGCCGCTTACACTCATCTTTTTGATGCTCTTTGGTTTGGCGCTTTTTATTACCCCACTCATTATGGGGCTGATAGAAAACTCGCGCATCACCTTTACGCTGTATGAAGTTTTCTCGCTGGACTTCTACACCCTGCTCGCTGTTTCGTCCATCGGCTTTTTCTTTTTTGCCTATTACCTGCTGGCCTCCGCCCTGTTGCAATTTATCAGGCCCTTTTTTCCCATGCGAAAAACCCTTGTGTGGGCTGCTTTGCTTGCATTGGTGGTGCACATCATTGCGTCGCACCTCATTGGTATCCTCGATTTCAAAGTGATTTTGTGGCCCGTTCCGGCGCTACTGCTGATAGCTTTGCTTCGCGAGGACCGCGTGAACATTACCCGTCCGCGAGGGGCCATCCTGCTGCTCTTTTTCTTCTCGCTGCTCACCACCTTATGGATATTGAAATACACCGATATCAAGGAGCGCTCGGAGCGAAGGGTGTTGGCCGAAAAACTCGCCTCTGACGAAGACCCTGTAACCGAACTTCTTTTTGCCTCGGCCGTGACCACCATACAAGAAAGTCAGGCCATCCAACGCGTATTTCAACAACCACAGCGCTTTACCAACGCAGCCCTGGCATCGGTTATCGAAGAGCAATTTACCGACAGGTACTGGAACAAGTACATCTTCAGCGTGCATGTCTACCTGCCCGATGGCGTGTACTGGGGAATGCTCACCGAAACCCGACCGCCCAATTTGCGCTATTTCGAAGACCTGATTTACGAGTTTGGCGAGCCGGTTGAAGGCAGCGCATACCTTCATCACCTCTACAGCTACCCCGACAACCTGAGTTATCTCGCTAAAGTTCCCTTATTTGATGCGGACGGAGGACTTCAGGCCTGGATTATCATCGGATTGGAATCAACACTCTTTCCGGGTGAAATCGGTTTTCCGGATTTGCTGATTGAAAGTGACCCCGGGCCACTTCGCAAACTGAGCGGTTACTCATTTGCGCGCTACGTGGACAGTAAACTGGTGGGCGCGTCAGGGGAGTACAACTACCGCATCAACACAAGCCTGTACGATGACAACCTCGAGCAATACGAATTTGAGGACTACAAAGGCTTCAACCATCTCATCCATCGCCCCGACGACCGAACCCTGATAGTGGTGAGCAAAGAAAACCTGAGTTTTTTCGACGAGGTGACCATTTTCAGCTACCTCTTCGGGCTTTTTGGACTGCTGCTGCTTATGGTGAGTTACGTTCAGGACCCATCCGTGCTCAACGCCGGGCTCTTCAATCACCTCAACGTAAAAATTCAACTACTGGCCATGGGCATCATACTGGTGGCCCTGCTCAGCTTTGGTTTTGCCACACGGTTTTACATTGAAAGTCAGTTTCAGGAGAAGAACTACAGCATCTTGAGCGAGAAGATTCAATCGGTGCTGATAGAACTGGAAAACAATCTCAAAAATGAGGATTATCTCAGTGAAACTGTAATAGACCGCCTCAGGCTTCAGGTGGCGAGGCTTTCTTACGTGTTCTTTACCGACATTAACGTTTATGACCCTCAGGGCGTGCTGGTAGCCACCTCACAACCGCGGGTTTTTGACGCCGGTCTGGTAGCTCCGCGCATGAACGCAGAGGCCTTCGTAAAAATCGCCATCAACCAAAAGAGCGATTACATCCACCCCGAAACCATTGGTAAGCTGCGCCACCTCTCGGCCTATGTGCCTTTCAGGAACCACGCCAACGAAATTCTGGTGTACGTAAACCTGCCTTACTTTGCGCAACAGGAAATTCTGGAAGAGGAACTCACAAGGCTGCTCGTTACACTTGTAAACCTCTTTGTGTTGCTTTTGGCGCTGAGCGTTTTTGCTGCCTTTTTCATCACCGACTGGATTACCCGACCCTTGCAATTGCTGCAGGAATCGCTCAGCCGCATTGAACTCGGAAAGCGCAACGAGCCCCTTCACTACCGCGGAAGTGACGTGATCGGTGAGCTGGTACAGGAATACAACCGAAAAGTAAGCGAGCTGGAAATCAACGCCGAACAATTGGCGCGCTCTGAACGCGAAAGTGCGTGGCGCGAAATGGCCCGGCAGGTGGCCCACGAAATCAAAAACCCGCTCACACCCATGAAACTCAAATTGCAGATGCTGCAAAAAGCGGTGGAGAGCGGCGATGAGAATCTGGAAGAGCGCATGCGCCGCACCAGCGAAGCGCTGATAGAACAGATTGACGCCCTTACACAGATTGCCAATGAATTTTCGAATTTCGCCAAAATGCCCCGCGCGGAACTCTCTGAAGTAAACCTTAACCAGTTGATTGAAAATACTGTAACGCTGTACAACGACGTGCCCGGCAGTGATGTGAAGTTTACCCCCTATACCCAAGGCACTCCCATTGTACGCGCCGACTACAACCAGTTGATGCGGGCCATCCAGAACCTCATCAAAAATGGACTGCAGGCCCATGACGACGACCGTGAAGCCGTGGTAGAAGTTTCGGT
>SKUL01000302.1 GCA_007129985.1 Flavobacteriales bacterium | reverse complement strand
TGGCGACGCGCCGAAAACCGCGGAACCGAACTGGGGAGACTCACCGTAGGCATCATCGGCTGCGGACAAATGGGCAGCGCTTTTGCCGAAAAACTGCAAGGCTTCGGCTGCGGAATCATCGTCTATGATAAATATCGTCGCGAACTTCCCGCCGGGGTAGATGCATTTCCACTCGAGGTCTTGCAGCAGCGCGCAGATGTTATCAGTTTCCACGTTCCGCTTACTGATGAAACCCGCTACTACTTCAACGACGCATTTGCCCATCATTGCAAAGACGGTGTAATCATCATCAACACCGCACGCGGCAAGGTGGTGGAAACCGCTGCTTTGGTTCGCGGCCTTCAATCCGGCAAAGTAGGTGGTGCATGTCTCGATGTGCTCGAGTACGAAGGGAGCTCTTTCGAAAAGGTTCAAACCGCCGGACAGCAGGAAGTGTGGTCCCAACTTCTTGAATATGAGAACGTGTTATTTTCTCCCCACATAGCCGGCTGGACGCACGAATCGCACTTCAAGCTATCGGAATTTCTCGGGCAAAAAATTTTGCAGTACTTTCAGGCGCAGAAGTAAAACCTGTTAACCAAATCCAAATGATGCGAAAAAACTTTAGCCTCCTTGCCTTCGGCATGATGATTTCTCTTTGTGCTACCGCACAACACCTTGTGAGCACAGAACTGATGTTTTCCTGGACAGCGAGCCAGCTCACCCTGCAGGGCGTATTTGGCGCCCAGAACGGTGTGAGCATGTACAAAGTTATTTACAACACTACGGACGCTCACGGCGAGCCAACCATTGCTTCGGGTGCCATGTTTGTTCCCGATTTACCCGGATGTGATTTGCCGATTGGGGTATACAACCACGGCACGGTGTACCTCAAAACCGATGTACCCAGCTACAACAGTGGCGAGGCATTGGTGGGTCGCTTTATGGGTGCCTACGGTTTTCTGGGCTTGTTGCCTGATTATCTTGGACTGGGAGATTCTCCCGGAATGCACCCATACGTACACGCAGATACCGAGGCCAGCGCCAATATTGACTTTATTCGCGCGGCCAGAGAGTACTGCGAAGCGGAGAACATTGCACTCAACGATCAGCTTTTTATCACCGGATATTCGCAGGGAGGTCACGCCGCCATGGCCACTGTGTATGAAATGGAAACCAACCTCAGCGAAGAGTTCACCATCACTGCTTCGGCCCCCGCTTCAGGGCCTTATGACTTGAGCGATATACAAGCCACCCCGATGGCATCTCCCGAGCCTTATGCTTCGCCGGAGTATGCCCCTTACGTGATTTTCAGCTATCAGCACGTTTACGGCAACCTCTTTAACGAGCCCTCTGATTTTCTTATTTCGCCCTACGACGAAATACTGCCTCCCATGTTCAACGGTGAATTCAGCGGAGGTGAAATTGCTGCAGAAATTCCCGATGTACCCAGCGAAATCATTCAACCCGATGAGTTGGATGCCTTTGTTAACGACCCCGAGCACCCGCTGCGCGTGGCACTGCAGGATAACGACCGCTACGATTGGGCGCCTCAGCACCCCATGCGCCTGTACTACTGCACCGCCGATCAGCAGGTGTTTCACGAAAACAGCCTTTTTACCCATGCAGTAATGATCGCCAATGGCGCGCAGGACGTAGAACTTATGGATAGCGGTGAACTCGATCACAACGCCTGTGCACAACCGTCGCTTTTCGGTATCCTGTTTTGGTTTGATAGTCTGAAAGAAGCCTGTTCAGGGGTGTCCGTAGAGGAGCTATACAAAACAGATGTGAATGTGTTTCCGAATCCCGCCACCAGCATGGTGCAGGTGGAACTGACCCATCCGGGAACCTACATGCTTCGCTTGGTAAACATGAGTGGACAAACCGTGATGGAAGACCAGCTTCAGGGAGATCGAATCACGGTTCAGACCGGACATCTCGCCCGCGGCAGCTACATTCTTGCCCTGGACGGCGACAGCTCTTTCCGCACGGTCATTACCCTTCGATAAAGCGCGTTTAATTACGGACGACGTAACGCGCTGTACTACGGCTGCGTTGCTCCACCAGTATTTCCTTGCCGGTGAGTAGCTCGCGAATCACAGGCTCGGTATAGTGCCGTATGGTGATCAGCGTTACAGGCTCGTTGTAGCGCACGATGTAATCGTTTTCCAGCGCCGAAAGCAGTCGCTCAATACGGTGCGGGTCGCGGTTGGCGCATACCGAAAAACTTAAGGCTGAATTTTGCATCAGGTTTACCCGAATGCGTTCGCGGGCCAGCAAACCAAAAAGGTGCGAGAGGTTTTCTTCCACGATAAAGGAGAAGTCGCGCGGCGAGATGGAAATCAGCACCTGGTCTTCTTTGAAAATGTAGGATGGAATCAGCGTGTCATCGTTGGTGACTGATTGGATTTCAGTTCCGGGAGAAGTAGGTTCCAGAAACGAACGCACATACAGCGGAATATCGGCATTTTGAAGCGGCTTGATGGTTTTGGGATGAATCACGGACGCTCCGTAGTAGCTCAGCTCAATGGCCTCTTTGTAGGAAATGCGCGCAAGTCGTTGGGTGTTTTCAAAAAACTTGGGGTCTGCGTTGAGCATGCCCGGTACGTCTTTCCAGATAGTAACGCTATCGGCCTGAAGTGCAAAAGCCAGAATCGCAGCCGTGTAGTCTGAGCCTTCGCGGCCCAGCGTTGTGGTGTATCCGTGCGCATCGCACCCGATAAAGCCTTGCGTAAGGGCTACTTTTCCGTTGGGATGGGGTTGCACCTGAGTCCATGCGCGGTTGATGGCCTGTGTGCTGCTCTCCCAGTTCACGCCCGCCTCGCGGTACACCGAATCGGTGCAAATCAGTTTGCGGGCATCCAGCCAGGTGTTGCCAAAACCCTGGAGGTTGAGCCATGCGCTCACGAGGGTGGTGCTCAGAAGTTCGCCGGTTGATACAATCTGGTCGTAGGAAAAGTCCCGGTTCTCAGCAGGCGGAGTTAGGATGCGCTGACGAAGCTCCGACAAGATATACCCTAAGCGTTCGTGTACGGGGTCGTTGGCCGGAAAAAGCTCCGAAGCCACTTGTTGGTGAAACTCCACCGAGTGTTCCATTTGCGCGAGGGCATCCTCGGTTTTGCCCTCCTCGCGAAAATGCCAGACCTTTTCGAGCGCATTGGTGGTTTTGCCCATGGCCGATACCACAATCATCAGGTAGTCGGTGGCTTGCGATTGCAACACGCGCAGCACGTTGCGCACAGCCTCAGCGTCTTTTACCGATGCCCCACCGAACTTAAAAACCTGCACCTTCGATGTCTTTTTGGGTCAGTATTCCGTTGATCCACTCACCATCGAGCGTTGCGCGGTATTTCCGGTAAAAATTGAGCGCAGGCTCGTTCCAATCGAGCACCTGCCACTGCATTTGCGCGTAGCCCTTTTTGCGGGTTTCGCGCATCACTTCTTCAAATAGCAAGGCACCGTAGCCCTTGCCGCGGTGAGCCTCACGTACTACTAAATCTTCGAGGTACATGCAGCGCCCATTCCAGGTACTGTAGCGCACGTAGCAGAGGGCAATGCCCACAATTTCGCCCTCAAGTTCGCACACCCACAAATCAAAAACCTTGTCCGGCCCAAAGCCGTCCTTCTCCATGCTTTCAACGGTGGTTATTACCGCGTCGGGGGCTTTTTCATACACAGCCAACTCGCGAATCAAATCGAGTGTGGCCGGCAAATCACGGGGTTCTCCTTTTCGAACCAGGGCTTGTTCCATGTTGCAATATTACTTGATTTTCTGATGGACTATCAAGTTTTGAGCAGCCTTGGATCCAGCGGAAAAGGTTTGCGCGATTCCATTTTCACTTCTGCAAAGCGCGAATGGCGACAGTTGAGCACGATATTCACCGCACTTGGCACAACGCTGCTCGGCACCTGCAAGGCAAGGTATCTCCCTTCATCCACCCAGTGTTGACCCAAATCAGCCAATACAGATGGCGCGGGAAAGCGGTGCCAATGTTGGGGCAGGTCTTTGGTTTCCAGCGCACCAATAGAGTCGTCGGGGATATTGAGGGCGACGAGTTCCAACGACGGATGCAGCATCGGTGGCAGATTGACCACCACCTCCAAAAGGGCGATTTCAATCGTGGTTCCGGTATAAAGAACAGGTGTTCCTTTTTTGTTCCAACGACCGGGATACTGCGCTGCGCCCATTCCGCTCAGGTCTCCCGCATGACGGGCTTGTACAATCCGGTAAACGCGCATCTTAGCTGTACACTCCGTATTCAATTCGGCCAATAAGCTCCCGTACCCTTGCAATTCCGCCGGGGATTTCCAGAAGCTCCTCGGGCATCATGCCGCCAAGTGCCTGATTCGGAAGTTCCAGCCAACTGAAAAAAGACTTCGTACTGCCAAAAGCATCAATCCCAAAAAGGAATAGGTCTGTCAGCTCCATCAATTGCACGGCGTGGTTGCGGTCCATCGTGCGATTGTCGCGAACCCATCGGTAAATGGTAGGCTCCGATACGTTTAGAAAACTCGCGGCCTTGTCGCGCGGAATGTTGAAGTGCGTTCGGAAGTTGTGAATGGCATCGGCTTTTACCCCTCGCTGAGCAATGGCGATAAAATCGAATGAGTTGTCAATTTTACTTTTCCGCGCACTGCTCCCCAGTATTCTGGCAAGCCTGCTGTAGCGCTTTTCTGTTCGGGATTTTGCGGGATGACTTTTCATTCGATAATATTATTTCTCATTTGAACGAAGGTAATGCTTTTTGCTTGATTGCGCAATGTCATCCCCGCAGTGAAAAGCTCCAACGTGACAAATCTCCACTCCGCATAGCCAATTTGTCAGCATTTTGCCCCTTGGAACAACAATTGACAATCGCAGCGGAGCAAATTCAAACGAAATTCAATACACCATGGAAACTGTAAAAGGAAGCATCAATGTTCAAACGGAAAACATCTTTCCCATCATCAAGAAATTCCTCTACTCCGACCATGAAATTTTTCTCCGCGAACTGGTATCCAACGCCGTAGATGCCTCTCAGAAACTCAAAACCCTGAGCAATCTCGGCGAGATGAAGGGCAACCTCGACAAGCTCAAAGTGGAGGTGCTGCTCGATGAAAAGGCCAAAACCATTACCGTGCGCGATTACGGTATCGGGATGACAGCCGAAGAAATTGAAAAGTACATCAACCAGATTGCTTTCAGCGGCGCCGAAGAGTTCGTCAACAAATACAAAGACAAGAGCGAAGGCATCATTGGCCACTTCGGACTCGGGTTTTACTCGGCCTTTATGGTATCGAGCAAGGTGGAAATCATCACCCGCTCGCAAAAGCCCAACTCGGAGGCTGTTAAGTGGACCTGCGACGGAAGCCCTAACTTCACCATGGAGCCTTCCACCAAAAAAACCAAGGGAACCGACGTGGTGCTGCATATCGCCGAAGATTCGGAAGAATTTCTCAGCGAAGGCCGACTCAGCGAAATCCTCAACAAGTACTGCAAATTTTTGCCCGTGCCCGTGATATTCGGAACGCGCACCGAGCAGGAAGAAGACGGTACCGACGACGAAGGAAAAACCAAGTACAAATCGGTTGAGGTTCCCAATCAAATCAACAACACGCAGCCGGCATGGACGAGCAAACCCACCGACCTGAGCGATGAAGATTACCAGAAATTTTATCGGGAGCTCTATCCTGTTTCATTCGACCAGCCGCTGTTTCACATTCACCTGAACGTAGATTTCCCCTTCAACCTCACGGGGATTCTTTACTTCCCGCGCTTGAAAAACAACGTGGAGGTGCAGAAAAACAAAATCAATCTCTATTCCAATCAGGTGTTTATCACCGATAACGTGGAGAACATCGTTCCGGAGTTTCTCACTCTTTTGCACGGTGTGATTGACTCACCGGATATCCCCCTGAACGTATCGCGCTCGTACCTGCAGAGCGATGCCAATGTGAAGAAGATTTCCAACCACATCACCAAAAAGGTAGCCGACAAACTGGCCGAAATGTTTCGCAAAGACCGCGAAGATTTTGCCGCCAAGTTCGAAGATATCAAGGTGTTTATTGAATACGGAATGCTTAGCGACGACAAGTTTTACGAACGCGCCGAGAAGTTTGTGTTGTTCAAAAACACCGAGGGCAAGTACCGCACCCTGGAGGAACTTCAGAACGACCTGAAAGCCACCCAAACCGACAAAGACAACAAGCTGGTGGTGCTGTATGCTGCCAACGAAGACGACCAGTACGCTGCCATTGAAGCAGCCCGCGACCGCGGCTACGAAGTGATGCTGATGGAAAGTCCGCTTACCCCGCATTTTGTGTCGAAACTCGAGCAAAAACACAGCAATATGTCTTTCACCCGAGTGGATTCTGACAGCATTGACCAGTTGATTCGCAAGGACGACGAAGCTCCTTCCAAGCTCACCGACGAAGAAAAAGACAAGCTCAAGCCCGTGTTTGAGCAGGTGGTAAACGCCGAAAAGTTTATGGTGGTGTTTCAGAACCTGAGCGAAAAAGACGCGCCGGTGCAGGTAACGCAAAGCGAGTTTATGCGCCGCATGAAAGAACAACAAATGATGGGCGGCGCCGGAATGATGGGAGCTTTCCCCGAGATGTACAACCTCGTGGTGAACGCCAACCACCCCATCGTAAACGACATCATGAAAGAGGGCGACGAAGCCCGCAAAGAAGAGCTTTCACGACAGGTGGT
>SKUL01000158.1 GCA_007129985.1 Flavobacteriales bacterium | reverse complement strand
CTTCGAAAAAGTATCACTGAGGCCTACGCATTGGCATCCATGGCGGCAGAGTCGGTAGAGGTGCTTGAAGGAAACCTCAAAAGCGTGGAATCACTGCTCAAAGAAACACGCGCATTGTTTGAGAGCGGCTTTCGCGAGGAGCTGGACGTGGATCAGTTGCAGCTTCAGTTGTCGAGCATGAAAAACGCGGTGCGACAGGCGGAACGAAACGCCGAAATCACCCTCAATATGCTCAAGTTTCAAATCGGAATGCCCGTGGTTACGCCTGTAAAGCTTAGTACAACGCTCGATGAACTTGCCGACGTGTCGTACATGCCCATGATGCTTGAGCGCGATTTGTCGCTCGTAAATCACACCGATATTCTCACCAACGAAACCAACGTGCAGCTTCGCGAATTGAATGTGCGTGCTGAGCGTATGGCCGGTGCGCCCAATCTGACAGGGGTTTTCTCGGCCCAGCAACAGGCATTCAGGAACGATATGGATTTCTTTGGTCAAACAAGCCAGTGGTTTCCCAACACCTTTTGGGGTCTGCAACTCAACGTGCCCATTTTTTCGGGTTTGAACCGCTACAACAAGGTGCAGCAGGCCAAGGTTGAAGTTGAACGGGCCAAACGCCAGCTCGACCAGGTACGCGAAGGACTGGAACTTGAAGTGCGCACCCAACGCGCCAATTTCTCGAGCGCCATGGAAGTGTACAACACCGAAAAAGAGAACGTGGCACTTGCCGAGAAAATCTTCAACGTAACAAGCCGCAAATACAAAGAGGGTCTGTCGGGGAGTTTTGAACTTCAGCAGGCCGAAACCCAAATGCTCAATGCCCAGAGCAGTTTTCTGCAGGCCTCCTATGAAGTCATTGCGGCCAAGGCAGCCCTTCAGAAAGCACTCGATATTCAACCCTAATCCGAAACTTCTTACACCCATGAAAAAGCTCATTTACATTTTCGCTGTAGCCCTGCTCACTTCCTGCGGAGGCGAATCATATGAAACCGAACTGGAGCGATTGATTTCCCGTCGCGACAGCCTGCGCAGCGCCTATGAAGAAATGGCCGAGGTCATTCACGACCTTGAGGCTGAGATTGCCCGTCTCGATACGAGTAAGCGCCTTACGCTGGTTACTACCCTTCCCGCAGTGCGCGATACCTTTCGCCACTACTTTGAGGTGTATGGCAACGTGGACGTAAAGCGAAACGCCATCATGGTAGCTGAAAGCCCCGGGCGGGTGATTGATATCAAGGTGAAAGATGGCGACAGGGTTCGGCGCGGCGATGTACTGGTGCGCATTGACGATACCGTGCTACGCAAAAACATGGCCGAGCTCGAAACCAGCTACAGCCTCGCGCTTACCATGTACGAACGTCAGGCGCGTTTGTGGGAAGACAAAATCGGCTCGGAGGTGCAATACCTCGAGGCCAAGAACCGCAAAGAAAGCCTCGAAAGTTCACTGGCCACCATGCAGGAGCAAATCCAGCGCATGACGGTGCGCGCGCCATTTAACGGGGTGGTGGAGAACGTTACCATCAAACTGGGCGAAATGGCCGGTGCCGGTGTGCCACTGATGCGCGTGCTCGACCTGTCGGAATTTCAAATTGAATCGGAAGTGCCCGAGCGCTACGCAGGCTTGCTGAAAACCGGCAGCGCTGTGGATGTTGTTTTTCCGGGTCGTGATACGCTTCACGCTTCCATCTCGTCTGTAGGAAGTTTCATCAACCCGGGCAACCGCACCTTCCGTATTCTGGTGGAGGTAGATGCCGAAAACGGAATATTCAAACCCAACCAGCTTACCGTGTTGCGCATCAACGACCAGCTTGTGCCCGATGCTGTTATTCTTCCTGCCAATGTAATTCAACAAGATGCACAAGGCAAAAGCTTTGTGTTTAAGGCGGTAAAGCAGTCTGACGGTACCACCGTGGCCTTTAAGCAGCTCATCCGCACCGGTGCCACTTATCAGGGTAAAACCTTGGTAATTTTCGGACTGGAAGGCGATGAGCACGTTATTGACAAGGGCTCGCGCAGCATCCGCGACGAACAGCGAATTGCATTGGTGCAATAACCACAAACCCCGCGCATCACCATGAACCTTCAACCCAAACATACCAAAGAATTCGGGCTTTCGTCAGCCGCGGTCAACAACCGAACCACCGTGTTGGTGCTGGTTGTGTTCATCTTTTTGGCCGGATTGATTGCCTACACCAACATGTCTAAAGAGAGTTTTCCAGAAGTGGTCATCCCCGAAATTTACGTGGGAACACCTTACCCCGGTAACTCACCCCTCGACATCGAAAAGCTTATCACGCGCCCCATCGAAAAGGAAATCAACACCATTTCGGGTGTGGATGAAATCAACTCAACCTCTATCCAGGGCCACAGCTCCATTCAGGTGAAATTTGACTTTAGTGTGAGTCCGGAGGAAGCCCTGCGCAAGGTGAAAGACAAGGTGGATGTTGCCAAAAGCGACGCCGACTTTCCGCAGGACCTGCCCGCAGACCCCAACGTTTTTGAGCTGAATATCTCGGAGATGATGCCCATCATGAACATCAATCTGTCGGGCGATTACTCCGTTGACCAGCTCAACAAATACGCAGAATACCTCGAAGATAAAATTGAAAACCTGCCCGAAATTACAGAGGTAGATATTCGCGGTGTTACCGATAAGGAGGTGGCCATAAGCCTTGATTTACACAAGATGGAAGCCATGCAAATCAGCTTTTACGACGTGTCGCAGGCCATCAGCGATGAGAACCTCACCATTTCGGGGGGTGATGTGCTGATTGGTGATTTCCGCCGCAATGTGCGTGTGGTGGGTGATTTTGCCCACATGGACGACATCCGCAACACGGTGGTGAAGCGTGAAAAAGGCAACATAGTGTACCTGAAGGATATTGCTGAAGTGAGCTTTGGCGAAAAGGAAAAGGAGAGCTATGCCCGCGACTACCTGAATCCGGTGGTGATGGTGGACGTAAAGAAACGCGCCGGAGAAAACCTGCTTGAGGCGTCGGATAAAATTCGCGCCATCGTGGAAGAAGCAAAAGCCAACGTATTCCCCGATGACCTGAAGGTATCCATCACCAATGATCAGAGTAACAGCACACGTAATCAGCTGGATGAATTGGAGAACAGCATTCTCTTTGGGATGATGCTTGTGGTAGGTGTGCTTCTGTTTTTCCTCGGATTGCGCAACGCGGCCTTTGTGGGAATCGCCATTCCTATGTCGATGTTGATGGCCTTTATGCTTTTGGGTGCGTTGGGCGTAACCCTCAACATGATTGTGTTGTTTTCGCTTATCCTGGCGCTGGGAATGTTGGTGGACAATGGTATAGTGGTGGTGGAGAACATCTATCGCCTGATGGATGAAGGCCAAAGTCCCATGCAAGCAGCCAAAAACGGAGTGGGTGAGGTGGCGTGGCCCATCATAGCCTCTACCGCAACCACGCTTGCTGCGTTTTTGCCTCTGGCATTCTGGCCGGGCGTAATGGGCGAGTTTATGTTCTATC
The DNA here is from genome assembly GCA_007129985.1 of Flavobacteriales bacterium. Lineage (GTDB taxonomy): Bacteria > Bacteroidota > Bacteroidia > Flavobacteriales_D > SKUL01 > SKUL01. Next base: position 3,243 of record SKUL01000158.1, on the reverse strand, counting down.
TGCCCATCACGCTGATGATTGTGTTGGGCTCATCGCTTTTTGTGGCCTTGGTGATTAATCCGGTACTGACTTCTCTCTTTATGAAAGTAGGTGAGCCTGAGGTGAACCGCAAAAAAGTGCTGCGCAACGGTGCTATTCTTATCATTCTAGGTCTGGCGGTGGCCATTCCTTCGCATCTCAACGGACTTCCTCCGCTTACCACCCTTGGAAACCTGCTGGTGGTTGTTGGCCTGATGGGATACGCCAATATTTTTGTTCTAAATCCGGGCACCAACTACTTCCAGAAAAAGCTTATTCCCGCGCTTGAGCAACGCTACGAGTCATTTTTGCGGCGGGCGCTTAAAGGTTATAACCCCGTGCTGTACTTCGCCGGAACCTTCCTGATGCTGATCTTTTCGGGAGTACTCTTCGCGTTCTTCCCGCCCAAGGTGATTTTCTTCCCCGAAAATGAGCCTCAGTACCTCAACATTTTTATTGAAAACCCAATAGGAACCGACATTGAGCCCACCAACCAAATTGCTTATCAGGTGGAGCAAGAGGTTATTGAAATCATCAGCAAGTACATTGTGGAGGATGAGCCCGGAAAACCTCATAATTTTTTAGTGGAGTCGGTTATCGGCCAGGTGGGCAAAGGAGCCAGTGACCCTGCGCAGGGCCAGTCATTTGGCACAACACCACATAAAGCACGTGTCAGCGTGCAATTTGTGGAAAGCCAGTTCAGACGAGGAATAGGCACTAACGATGTAATGACCGAAATACGCGAGGCATTGCGCGATGTCCCGGGAACACAGATTACGGTGAGCAAAAACAGTATGGGACCACCGCAGGGATTGCCCATCAATATTGAGATTAGCGGCGATAACTACACCGAACTGATGGCACATGCGCAAGGCGTTCGGCGTTTTATCAATGAGGCCGGTGTGGCCGGAATTGAGGAACTGAAGCTTGATGTGGACGACGGCCAGCCCGAAATGCCCATCCGCATTGACCGCGATAAAGCCCGCCGGCTTAACCTCTCTACCGCACAAATCGGAAACGCGATTCGAACTGCGCTTTACGGAATGGAAGTTTCTACTTTCAAAGACGGTGAAGACGATTACGAAATCAACATCCGTTTGGCCGAGCGCTACCGCCGAAGCCCGGACGCATTGCTCAACCAGCGTATTACCTTCCGCGACCAGAGCGACGGGCAAATCAAACAGATTCCTGTTTCATCGGTGGCTATGGCAGATTTTACAAGCACCTTCAGTGCGGTTAAGCGCAAAGACCTTAACAGGGTAATCACCATCAGCTCAAACGTGCTCGATGGGTTCAACGCCAACGAGGTGGTGCAAAACATCCGTAACGTATTGGCAGACTACACCCTCCCGCCGGATGTTACGCTCAAGTTTACCGGTCAGCAGGAAGAGCAGGCCAAGGAGATGGAGTTTTTGTCCATTGCATTGTTCATCGCATTCTTCCTCATTATCCTCATTATCGTTACGCAGTTCAACTCGATTTCAGCGCCGTTTATCATCGGTTTTTCGGTGATATTCAGCCTGATTGGGGTGCAACTCGGTTTGGTAATTTCCGGAATGGACTTCGTGGTGGTGATGACCATGGTGGGTATCATTTCGCTGGCGGGAATTGTGGTAAACAACGCCATCGTACTGCTCGATTATACCAATCTGCTCCGCACACGTAAGCGCGCAGAACTTGGACTGGAAGGCAGAGGCGATTTACCCTTTGCTGAGGTATTCGATGCCGTGATTCAAGGAGGTAAAACCCGTTTACGTCCGGTGTTGCTCACGGCCATTACCACCATTCTCGGTTTGCTGCCGCTGGCGCTCGGTATCAACATCAACTTCTTCTCTTTCTTCAGCCGTTACGACGCGCAGTTTTACATGGGAGGAGACAACGTAATGTTCTGGGGGCCTATGAGCTGGACCATCATCTTCGGTCTCACCTTTGCCACCTTCCTCACGCTGGTAATTGTGCCGGTGATGTACCTGATTTTGGCGCGCATCAAGTACCGCGTGGTGTACAAAAAGCCAACTAAAGTTTGAGTTTCCTGACTACACAAAAAAATCCCGGATGGTTGCCACCCGGGATTTTTTTTGCTGGTTTCAAAGTGTTTCGATGATTAAACACTATCAGGTTGATGCTAGCTCTCTTTGGCTTTTGCCGCAGCGCGAACCGCTTCCCAGTCGAAACTAAACGGACGGCTTTCAAAATCATCGCCGATTTCGAACTCAAACGACTTTTTTATACGCGATGAGGTAGCGGGGTGGGTGCTGATGATTTCGAACATCTCGGCGCTGCCGTACTCGCTCTTCATGCGGCGAAACAGGGTTCCGAGTGCTTTGGGGTTGATTCCGCAACGATACACAAGGTCGAGCGCAAACTCATCAGCTTCGTCCTCCTGCCTTCTGTCGAAATAGCTGGAAGTTAACATGCGCGACATTTCGGAGAGCACCACGCCATCGGTGCCCGTCAGCACACCAAACAACACCGCCAGCCCCAATTCTTTCACCAGTCTTTTGGTGACGTGCCTGAGCTCTACATGCCCCATTTCGTGGGCAATTACTGCAGCCACCTCTTCGGGTGATTCACTGAATGCAACCAAGCCCGATAGTACCACAATGTTTCCACCCGGCATGGCAAAGGCATTCACGCTTGGGTTATCCACCACCACGATGCGGTAGTCAAAATGAGAAAGCCCGAGACTGTCTTCCAGTCGTTTGTAAATCACCCAAATAGCAGAATCAACAAGGTGGTTTTCAAGGGGGTGGAAGCCCTGTTTTTTGAGGGTACTTTCCATAATCATCTCCCCGAGCTCAATTTCCTTATCCACCGGAAATTCGAGGTCTATTTCATCCGGAACCCACGGAATAAAGGTGAAAGCAACCCAAAGCCCACCAAATAAGGCAAGCACTTTCAGAAAATCTATCAGCAGCTTATGTTTCAACGCGGTGGTCGGTTTTCGCGGGTTACGGTTCCGCTTTCTGTGCCTTCGCGAATAGCATAGGCGCTTTGGTAGCTCAAACGGCCAAAGAAAAGGAAGTAGTACATCCTTCCCTGGCGCGCCCTCACAGCACCCACAATACTAAACACAAAATATAATAGGTTTACGATGAGCACCATGGCAAGGTAACCTTTGTAAGTGTCGGAGAAATAGCCGTCATCAGCAATCAGATTCCTAATGGTCCATGAAATCAGACCAATGTTCAAAGCAGTGGTGGGCAATTGCGACCAAAGTGATTG
>SKUL01000371.1 GCA_007129985.1 Flavobacteriales bacterium | reverse complement strand
GGTCATCCAATCCTTGACCTCAGCGAACATTTCTTCTTGTAAACTCATATCACGCATTTTTGTGCGCGAAATTCAACAGGTTCTTAGCGATGGGCAAGATGGGGTTGGTCGGGGGGATACATCGCAGCATACTTTCAAGCCGAGAATATTCTTGTCTATTTCACTTTGACAAATTGAGCTTTTGACTGCGGGTTCCGTCACAAAAAATTACTGCGCTACCTGAGGTTCACGAATGCTTATCGTTGATTTTTCTTCCCAAATTGCGCTATATTGCCAACAAAAAGAATAAAGTTGGAATCTGCTATATGAAAGCTTCGAGTTTTAATACCTGTGAAATGCGTAGCTACGCCTCAAGAGTACTGTTGTTATACCTATCTCTAATTCTTTCTTTTCAATCTGCAAGTAGCCAATCGGCACTTATAGATTCGCTCGAGCAAGTGCTGGTGTCCGACACACTATCAGACAAGGCCCGACTTGAAGTGCTGAGAAACCTCATAAACAGTACTATTTCTACAGATCAGGATAAATTGCTTGCTTACTCAAACGATGCAGTTGTTTTGGCGCGCAAGGCGGGGCATGGATACATGGAGGGCTTTGGCTTTCTGCATATCGGCATTTATCATGACCTCGCAGGAAACTCCCGTTCCGGATTGCCCTATCTTGATACCGCATCTGCCATCGCAGAGAATCTAAACAATAATCGCCTGCTCATTTCATGTCTTAACAGTATGTCAGTGATATACTACAAACTCACCGAGCATGAAAAAGGCCTCGAAACCAATTTGAGGATGATAGAAGTTGCCCGTACCGATGAACTTTTCCAGCAGTATGAGAGCTTCGCCTTGGGTAACATAGGTGGGATTTACAAGCAAATGGATGAGCTTGACAAAAGCATAGAGTATTATACCCTGGCACTTGAAGCCGCGGAAAAAACAAATATTGAACGATCCATCGCCATCGCTTTGCAAAATCTCGGTAACGCTAAAACCGCAGCCGGTGAGTACAAAGAAGCTGAATCACTACTACTTAGAAGTCTGAAATTAAAAGAAGAACTCAAAGACGAGCGCTCAATCTCCTATGCACTTCAAGCGCTTTCAGGACTTTATGCCTCCACAGGGCAAACAGACAAGGCTGTGGAATTCATTACACGCGGATTGATTCTTAACAGAAAGCTTAAATACAAATATGGTGAGGCCCTTTCGCTCAGTGAACTCGGAAACATTGAGCATGAGCGAAATAATCTGGACATTGCTCAGGCACACCTTGTTGAAGCCCTGGGTCTGGCAGAAGAATTAGAGAGTTTAGACCTAACGATGAATTTACTCAAGAAACTTTCCGCACTCCACTACGACATGAACAAACATCAAGAGGCGTATCACTATCTCCAAAGACACAACGAGCTTAACGCAGAACTTTTTAAGAAGGAGAAAGTTGAGGCCCTATCAGAAATGCGGGAGAAATACGAAACAGAACAAAAGGAACAGCAAATTTCGCTGCTCGAAAAGGACAACGAGCTCCAACGCACTATCAGAAATGGTGTTGGAGGCGGTTTGGCAATAACCATCGCATTTTTGCTTGTCGTTTTTATTCAGCGAAACAAGATCTCGCGAGAAAAAAAGCGCAGCGAAGAGTTGCTTCTGAATATCCTCCCGGAAGAAGTAGCCGAAGAGCTCAAAGCAAAAGGCGAAGCCGAAGCGCAACTCATTGAGCAGGTCACGGTGCTGTTTACCGATTTTAAAGGATTTACCGCTATGAGCGAACAACTGAGTCCTAAAGAACTGGTTCGCGACCTACACGAGTGCTTTTCTGCGTTCGACCAGATCTGCCAAAAATACGGCATCGAAAAAATCAAAACCATTGGCGATGCATACATGGCCGCCGGAGGGCTTCCGTCACCGCGCGGAACTCACGCAGAGGATGTGGTAAATGCCGCTTTGGAAATGGCTGCATTTATCGAAAAAGGTAAGGCTCAAAAAATCGCCGTTAAGCACCCGTTTTTCGAAATCCGTATCGGAGTGCATACCGGTCCGGTGGTGGCAGGTATCGTGGGCGTGAAGAAATTCCAATATGATATATGGGGTGATACCGTGAATACAGCCAGTCGTATGGAAAGCAGTGGCGAAGTTGGAAAGGTGAATATTTCGGAGAGCACTTATGAGTTGGTGAAAAACGAGTTCTCGTTTGAAGAGCGAGGCGAAATTGAAGCCAAAGGGAAGGGGAAGATGAGGATGTATTTTGTTAGTTAAAAGCGGGTTAGTGAAAAGTTAGTAAGTGAAGAGTTAAAAGTGGGTTAGTTAAAAGTTGGTGAGTGAAGAGTTGACTAGTGAAGAGTTGACTAGTGAAGAGTTAAAAGTTGATTAGTGAAAAGTGAAGAGTTAAAAGTTAGTGAGTTAAGAGTTAAAAGTTGAATAGTTGACAATGAAAAACTAATAGGTATGGGAAAGTCGATTTTACGGGATAAGAGTTATCAGTTTGCAATTGATATTGTCAAAGTTTGTATAGCAATACAGAAAGAGCATAAGGAGTTTGTTCTCACGAAACAGTTGATACGCTCCGGAACGGCTGTCGGGGCTTTGCTTCGCGAAGCTGAATTTGGTCAAAGCAAAGCCGATTTTGCGCACAAGATCAATATTGCGCTCAAGGAAGGGAATGAAAGCGCCTATTGGGGGAGTGTTCAATTAACTGTGTCATTCTGGCAAAATCTTTCAGCAGAATTTGACGGTTGAATACACGGTAGAATATATTGACGATGATTTGATTGGATACGGTTCCAAAAAAATGCATGGACGCAACAAGCCTTGTCCTCAAGTGCGAATAGGCGGCGAACTTTGGATAAGCTTACAAATAACAAGACATATCCTCACCTCTGCCCAAACCCTACCGGCAACCTTAAGCGCACCGCCACCTTGTGGCCTCCTTGCATACCTGGATTCCATTTGGGCATGCCGGATACGGCTCGCAAAACTTCTTCGTCTAAACCCCAGCCCACACCGTGCTCAATGGCGATATCGGTGATGGTGCCGTCTGTATTGACCACAAATACAACAAACACCTTCCCTCCTACACCGGCCCGGAGCGCCTCTTTGGGGTATTTCACCACCTCGCCCAGGTATCGGTACAGGGCTTCTTCACCACCCGGAAAAGACGGCATCACCTCAGCAAAATCTAACACCGGGGGCTCGAAAATAATCTCAACAACTTCATCTATTTCATACACCTCGGGCACATCCGGTAAATCTTGAATATCAAGGGTTTCGAGTATTTCGGTTTCGTCAAATTCGGGAAGTTCATCGCTGATTTCGAATTGATCTGCCGGTGGAGGTGGAGGTGGCGGTGGTGGGGCTTTGAGCTTGCTCACCGGAATGATTTCCTCCTCCATAAACTGAATATCCAACACACCGAGGTGTACATCGCGGATTTCAGCAGTGCGGTACTCAAAGGCCGCCAAAGTCAGGGCGAGCGCGCCCATCAATCCGGCCAACAACAAGGTGGGCTTTTTGCGTTCCAGGTTGTAAAAAGGGTTTTTCTTGTGTTCCATATCAACATGGTTTAGGGCGGTACCATTTACCGCGCGGTTCTCTTTGGAAACGAGATAGCACTGCAACAAATTGCAAACCAAGCGCTTCAATCACGCTCTACTTTGAGCAACGGTAGGATGTCGGAGATAACCGGCATCAAAAAACCCCGACCTGTGCAGATCGGGGTGTGTCTTTCCAGCGGCGGGTCAATTTACCTTTTGACCACTTTTCCTGTTTTCCAGAGGCCCGTATCGCCCGTAAGCCGATAAATGTACGTTCCGGATGGCTGGCCCGACAAATCAACCTGCACCCGCGTTTCACCCGCCGGCACAGACTCGGACCTCACCAGCTGCCCGGCACTGCCAAACACCTGCAGTTGTAGGCCATTTCCGGGAATCGGTTCGTCAAAATCAATCCACACAAAGCCAGTGGTGGGGTTGGGCATTACAACAGCATTGCTCCCTCCCATTACGACAGGTGTGTAGGTGGTGATTCCTCCTTCCTCACCATAGCAGCTTGCAACTGGTAAGTCACCGCACAAATCATAGACCTTTACTCCATCAGCGCCCAAAGCAGATGTCGACATGTGCAGGAACAACTTTGTACCGGTGGGCGTGCACATTACGGGGGTGAACCTAACATGGTTGTGAAAGGAACTTACAGAGATGGCTACTGCATCGGGCACATGAAGAAGCTCCGTGCCGTCTTCCCTCAAAACCTGAACGCCCAACGTTCCCCCACCCATCGGGTCGAAAGGATATGAAACGAGGACCTCAATATTGTCCGGGTCACAATCAAAAAGCGTCCGGGTGAGGTACTGAATCACCAGCATACTGTTACTTACCGGCACCAACAACTCGAAATTCAGGTCTTCGATGTGCTCAAAGTTCATATCAAACATCCTTACCGTCAAAATATTTCCCGAAACAACATTGGTTACATACACCGGCTCGTCATCGTCGAGGTACATCATTCTGAACTCGAGGTTACCGAGAATGTCGGAGGCAGAAAACTCGTGAGCGAGCGTAATCTGTGCCTGGCTGCTTAACGCAAAAGCCAGCGCAGCAAGGGCTGTTATTAGTTTGTAGATCATAGTGTTAAAGATTGGTTGTTACGAAAGTAATCATTTCCGTCCAAAATACGTCACGAAAAAACCCCGACCTGTGCAGATCGGGGTTTGATTAAAAAGGATGTTTTCGACTACTTTCTACCGGCTTTGCCTCTCCACTGAGCGATGTTTTCATCGTTCATTTTGGCGTAGTTGTCATAGCCGGCTTCAATGGCCATGGCTTTGCTTTTCTCGGCGGTGGCGATGGCTCCTTTAAAGTCATTGTTGGCTGCCTGCGCGCGAGAGAGCGTAATCAGGTTCCAGAAAGTTTCGCGAATCTGGGTTGATTTGGTAGCCCACTCCAATGCCTGCTTCGCGTCTTTGTTGTTGTCGAGATACCAACGTGCAGATGTGTTGTACACACCATAGGCGTTCTCAATCTCGTTGATTTTGGCGAGGATATTCTCCTCAGCTTTGGCGTCCACATCTACCTCTACCTTAAAGCATGCGCGGGTTTCTTCCCACACCATGCACACGTCGCAGCTTGTGTCGGTAAGGTTGTCAACGGTAAAGGTGAAGGTCTCGGTGTGGGGCACTTTCTGGGTGCGCACACGGATGCGCAACGACTCCTCGGTGTCCTGGTAGTTTCCTGTTCCCCATTGATCCAGATTGGTGTTGAAGAGGAATTCCCACGAATCGGCTCCGGGAATGGTGAAAATAGCGTAGTCTCCAGCAATAAGGTCTTTTCCATTCACCTTTACATCGGTGCTGAAGGAGATGGCAGATGCTTTGTTGGCACCGGTGCGCCACATTTTATCGAAGGGTACAAGATCACCGAAAATCTTTCGGTCTTTAACACCGGGGCGGCTGTATTCAACACGAATTTTGGTGAGGCCTACTTCCTGCTTCACCACACCCATGGGGCTGGGTTTGGGCAGGTCTTGTGCCACGAGTGCCGAACCGGCGAAAAGCGCAATTGCAAAAAGGGATAATCGTTTCATGGTGCTCAGTTTTATATTGGGGCATAAAACTAAGCAAAAGCCTCGGTTATCAGGCCACTTTCAGCTTGCTTATCTCGGCTTTTGAAAATTTTTCACGGGCATAGGCCAGCGTAATCTTCAGTTCACGCGTGGTTTGGTCAGAGGGGATATCAAACATTGCGTCGGTCATGATGGCCTCGCATATTGAGCGCAGGCCACGTGCACCGAGCTTGTACTCCATGGCTTTTTCCACGATAAAATCGAGTACTTTTTTGTCGAAACTGAGCGAGACATCGTCAAGCTCAAAAAGCTTTACATACTGTTTGATGAGTGCGTTTCTGGGCTCCGTAAGGATGCGGCGAAGTGTGCTTGCATCAAGCGGGTTGAGATGGGTAAGTACCGGAAAACGCCCGATAAGTTCAGGAATCAGCCCGAAAGATTTCAGGTCTTGCGGTGAGATGTATCGCAGTAATTCATCGTCTTCCACTTCCTGTGTGTTGCCCGTTCCGTAACCAATGGGGTTGGTTTTGATTCGGCGCTTAATCATGCGCTCAATGCCGGCAAAAGCACCTCCGCAAATAAACAAGACATTCCGCGTATCCACCTGAATCATTTTCTGTTCCGGGTGTTTTCGGCCACCCTGCGGCGGAACGTTCACCACAGAGCCTTCAAGTAATTTCAAGAGCGCTTGTTGCACGCCTTCACCGGAAACATCGCGCGTGATGGATGCATTGTCGCTTTTACGGGCAATCTTGTCAATCTCGTCAATAAACACAATCCCGCGCTCAGCGAGGCTCACGTCGTAATCGGCCGCCTGAAGCAGGCGCGAAAGGATGCTCTCAACGTCCTCGCCCACATAACCCGCTTCGGTGAGAATGGTGGCATCTGCAATGCAGAAAGGAACGTTGAGCATTTTGGCGATGGTTTTGGCCAGCAGGGTTTTACCTGTTCCGGTTTCTCCCACCATGATGATGTTGGACTTTTCAATCTCCACATCATCCTCGTTGCGCACCGGCTGAAGCAGTCGCTTGTAGTGATTGTACACCGCCACCGAAAGAACCTTTTTGGCTTCGTCCTGCCCGATTACAAACTGATCAATATAGGCTTTGATCTCGCGGGGTTTCTGAAGCACAAGGGTAGACTCAATATGCCGGCTTGCCTTCAGGGCAAACTCCTCTTTGATGATGTTTTCGGCCTGGCCAACGCAGTTGTCGCAAAT
>SKUL01000328.1 GCA_007129985.1 Flavobacteriales bacterium | reverse complement strand
TCATGCAGCTTGGTACTTTGCTTGTTTGTGAGGCTCAACATGTAACAAAGATAATGAAGTTCTGTTGGATAATTGCGGTAAAACTCCCGCTCAGTTTGGTCAATTTCCATCACCCAGCCCAGTCTCGAACTATGATTTAAGTGATTTCATGACCACTATGATTTTTGAGGGGTGGTGGTAAGAAATCACGGTCCATCAGAAAATCAAAGGAATCATGGTTGAGACAATTAGATTGTGGTCATTGATAGAATTGCACCCGTTGCGGTTAAGACCAAAGGTGCTTTGAAAACCATAGCTTTCGAAAACCGCTACGCTGAGTATGAGGATTTATCCATTTCTCCTTATCTTTGATCAAAACCTTATTATGCCTGCCATAGATGTACTCAGAGACCGGTTGATCGATAAGCTTCTCACCATTCAGGATGAGGGCTTGCTTCGGGCGCTGGATCAATTGCTGCGCTCTAAAATGAATCCTGAAGAAAAGGTGAAAATCACTGAGGCACAGCGGCGCATGTTGCAGCTGAGCGAGGACGACATTAAATACGGTCGTACCATTTCACAAGACCAGATGGATCAGGAGGATTTGGATTGGCTGGACGAACAGTAATATGGACCAGCACGGCGAGAAAGCAGCGGCGGGTTGTTTTGCAGTATTGGAAGAAGCGGAATAAATCCTCGGCCTATCCTAAAAAGCTCATTGCCGAAATCCACAATCGTACGAGTGCCATTGCCAAACGACCATTTATTTTCAGGGAGTCAGAATTTCCTGGCACACGGGTAAGCCCCATGGGCCACTTTAGCATATTTTATCGTGTTTCCGATACATCTATTTTCATCCTGGCATTTTGGGACAACCGCGATGATCCGGATAAATTGGAGAAGATCATTACTTCTTTTTGATAACTTGATATCTCTGCATAAAACAGTCTTGAACTATGATTTTTGCAGTGGTGGCGAGAAATCACAGTCCATCACAAAATCAGAGGAATCATAGTTGAGACATCCCCCCGAATCGTATAAAGCCTTATTTTTGTTAGGATGAAAACACTTCCGGAAATAACGGCCATATTGAACAGCCACAAGTCGCGGCTTTTTTCGCGCTATCCCTTAAAATCGATGGCTGTTTTTGGCTCGTATGCCCGCAATGAGCAAAGTGACATAAGTGATGTGGATATCCTGGTTGAATTTAACGGCCGTATTGGTATCCGTTTCATCGACCTGACGGAGGAAATCGAATCCCTGCTGGACATCAAGGTTGACCTCATTCCTAGAAATGCTGTCAAGCCGGGGTATTTTAAATCAATTGAGTCTGACTTGAAGTATGTCTTAGTGCGACACGAAGTTATTGATTGAAGATATGCTTGAGGCGGCTGAGCGTATCAAGCGCTATACCCGGTTGCACAGTTTTCAAAACCTCCGGCCCTATTGAGTTCAGTCAAACCGATGTGGCTACGAGCGTAAGCACCCGGGTTGATCTGACCAATCTGCTACCATGCCCCGTACTCCCCCAAAATTTGTATTTTTAGGCAAAGTCCAAAAAAACATGAGTCAAGACCCTTACAACACGAAAAAACAACTTGAAACTTCCAAAGGAGAGAAAACATATTGGAGCCTGAAAGCGCTTCACGAAAAAGGACATTCGATTGACAAACTCCCTTTTTCAATACGCATATTGCTCGAAAACGTGCTGCGCAATTACGATGATTTTGCCATCACCAAAGAGCACATTGAAACATTGCTCGGTTGGAAGCCGGAAGCCTCTGACAAAGATATTCCCTACAAGCCGGCCCGCGTGCTGATGCAGGATTTTACTGGAGTTCCTGCAGTGGTAGATATCGCTTCGCTGCGTGCAGAAGCCACGCGAAAAGGTAAAAACCCCGATAAAATCAACCCACTTATTCCCGTTGATCTGGTCATTGACCACAGTGTGCAGGTGGATTATTTCGGAACATCCGCTTCCTACGAGAAAAACGTAGAAGCCGAATATGAGCGCAACGGCGAGCGCTATGAATTCCTCAAATGGGCACAGCAAAACTTCGACAATTTTTCCGTCGTTCCGCCCGGAATGGGGATTTGCCATCAGGTTAATCTGGAATACCTCGCCCAAGGCGTCATCGAACGCGATGGCAATGTCTTCCCGGACACCCTCGTCGGAACTGATTCACACACCCCGATGGTCAATGGTATTGGCGTGGTAGGATGGGGTGTAGGAGGAATAGAGGCAGAGGCCGCCATTCTCGGTCAACCAATTTACTTCATTATGCCCGAGGTGGTTGGGCTTAACCTCACCGGTAAGCTACCGTTGGGAACCACCGCCACCGATATGGTGCTCACCATTACACAATTGCTGCGCGAACACGGTGTGGTCGGGAAATTTGTAGAAGTATTCGGTAACGGTCTCGACAACCTCTCCGTACCGGATAGGGCCACCATCGCGAACATGTCGCCTGAATTTGGCTGCACCGTAAGCTATTTTCCCATTGATAACCGGACGCTCGATTACATGGCCAAAACCAACCGCAGCAAGGAGCAAATTGACCTCGTGGAGAAATACTGCAAGGCCAATATGTTGTGGCGCGAGAATGAGTCCGCAATCACCTATAGTTCGGTTGTGGAACTCGACCTAGGGACAGTTGAACCCACGGTGTCGGGACCCAAACGTCCGCAGGACAAAATCCTGATGCGTGACTTTAAGCAGAAGTTTGGCGAATTACTCGAATCAGCGCACCACCGGAAATACATTCCCAGAGACGAGCGGGAAGTAGGGCGCTGGAAATCTGAAGGAGGAAATTCGCAACCCGACAAAGGTGAAGATGACCGCGTTGTTGCGGCGGAAATTGACACCAAACTTCAGGATGGTCTTAAAACGGTGCGGGTAAGTCTGCACAATGACGATTTCTCCTTGAGCGATGGTTCAATTGTCATAGCAGCCATTACTTCGTGCACCAACACCTCAAACCCGAGTGTGATGATCGGAGCGGGACTTGTGGCCCGCAAAGCCATTGAACGCGGAATTGATGTTAAACCCTGGGTTAAAACTTCGCTGGCTCCCGGGTCTAAAGTAGTAACCGACTATCTCGAAAAGGCCGGATTAATGGACGATCTGGAAGCGTTGCGGTTTCATACTGTAGGCTATGGCTGCACGTCGTGTATTGGTAATTCCGGTCCGCTGCCGCGCCACATTGCCCAAGCGGTGACTGATCACGATCTTGTGGTTTCTTCAGTGCTTTCAGGCAACCGAAACTTTGAAGCCCGTGTGCATCCGCAGGTCAAAATGAATTTTTTGATGTCGCCGATGTTAGTTGTGGCCTATGCGCTGGCGGGTAGGGTAGATATCGATCTCAACAACGAGCCACTCGGCTATGATCCCAACCTCGAGCCGGTTTACCTCAAGGACATCTGGCCTTCGAATGATGAAATCAACGGCCTCATGGTCAAGGTGCTGTCGCCGAACGATTTCGAGAAAAACTACGGCGAAATTTTCGAGGGTAATGAGCAGTGGAAACGCATGCAACCTCCTGAAGGAAAAGTCTATAAGTGGAATGACGAATCGACGTACATCAAAGAAGCACCCTTTTTCAAGGGTATTTCGGATGAAGCCCCTGCTGGTAAGGATATTGAGGGTGCGCATGTGCTGCTTAAGCTTGGTGACTCAATTACAACCGACCATATTTCACCGGCAGGTTCTTTTGCAGCTACCAGTCCGGCCGGGCAATACCTCATAAATCGAGGTGTAGAGCAACGCTACTTTAATTCCTACGGCTCCCGCCGCGGAAACGACGAAGTGATGGTACGCGGTACTTTTGCCAATGTGCGCATCAAAAATGAACTGGCTAAGAATGAAGGTGGTTTTACGAAACACATTCCGAGCGGAGGGGAGATGACTGTTTTTGAAGCCGCACAGAAATACAAAGCCGATGATACTCCGCTGATTGTACTCGCCGGTAAAGAATACGGCTCGGGTTCATCGCGCGATTGGGCGGCTAAGGGAACCACATTGCTTGGTATTCAGGCAGTTATTGCCGTAAGCTACGAACGTATTCACCGCAGCAACCTTGTGGGAATGGGGGTGTTGCCTCTCGAATATGAGCAAGGGCAATCGGCTTCTACATTGCAACTCGACGGATCGGAGAAGTTTTCAATCAGCGGCATTGCAGAAGGGCTTTTACCCCAAAAAAAGCTGGATGTTTCGGCAGTGCGCAAAGATGGCAGCAAAGTGGATTTTCAAGTGCTGTGCAGGTTGGATTCGCGCATAGAGGTAGAGTATTACCTTAATGGTGGAATACTTCACTATGTGTTGCGGCAGTTTTTGCGGTCATAATTGTTTGGCAATGAGAAATGATTTGCGTTGATGATTTCATTATCACTATGCTTTATTGGTATTGACGAGAAATCGCAGTCCATCACAAAATCATTTTAATCACAGTTGAGACAAAAGTAGTTGAGCAAGTAAATCGGATAGCGACAGCTCTACTGCCTTAGCTCTCAATACCTCCGGTCTTAACTCCTCGTTTCAAAATATAGTAAATCCACGAGCTTTCTTGCAGTACTGAACATGTCCGGCTGCGGTGAACTCAACATCGTTATCTTAATGGCTCTGAGAAAAGTCCGTAGCACACAACAGGTTGATGTAGTGATTGTTTAGAGCAAGTAGAACCACCATACGTCTGAAAAAGTTGCCATCCAACTGTGATTTTTTGAAAGGTCATGCGAATAATGGGTTAACATGAATCGTTCAAGAACATCGCGAAATGAGAAAAAATAGAATTACTACTTGCCTGGCCGTTTTGAAAAATAGCAATGCAGGTTTTCAGATAATTGACAAGGCCTCACACAATGGAGCAGGGCATAACCCGCAATCTTTTATCTTTATCAAAGATTGGTTTTCAGCACTGTGATGGACAAACAAAAGCAACAGCAGTTTTTTCAGCAAATCATTGAACAACACAAAGGAATTTTGTTCAAGGTTGCCAGCACATATTGTCCAAATGACGAGGACCGACAAGACCTGATACAGGAGATAATGATTCAGATTTGGCAATCCATCCACAAGTACAACGACGAGTACAAAATGTCCACGTGGTTGTACCGGATTTCTCTGAATGTGGCTATTTCGTTCTACCGAAAACGTTCGGTAAGGACGAGGAATCAAGCTGAACTTACCAAGCATATGGACGGAATTATTGCCGATCAGGATTCAGAGAAAGAACTGCACCTCAGTTTGCTGGAACAATTTATCAGTGAACTGAAAGAACTGGACAAGGCGCTGATAATATTGTACCTGGAGGACAAAAGTCACGATGAAATTTCGGCGATAATGGGCATTTCATTGAGTAATGTCGGCACAAAGATAGGTCGTATCAAAGATAAACTACGAACACGGTTTTCACAATTAAAAGCATAAACACATGAATGAGTTGGAATTAAAAAATCTATGGCAAAGCGCCCATGACAAATTGGAAGTGAGTATTGAAATGAACAAGAAAAACGCTGAGGACATAAGCCGAATGAAGGTTCGAAGTCTTTTAGGCTCAATGAAGCCGATGAAAATATTGGTGCTATTGCTGGGTGCTGTTTGGGTTGGTGTGGGTACATCTTTGCTCTCTCAAATATACCTTCATGCATTTTCGGAAGCGAATAAGTTTTTTCTCTTTTCGGCAAGTATTCAAATTTTTCTTACCGCTATCGCGTTGTGGGTTTATGTCTATCAGTTGATAACCATTAACATGGTGGATGTGAGTGAGCCGGTTGTAGAAACACAAAAACGACTGATTCGCTTGAAAATGTCAACGCTTTGGGTAACGCGTATTCTCTTCCTTCAACTTCCTGTCTGGACTACCTTTTGGTGGAATGAGTCCATGCTTGCAGATTGGAACCTCGTGCAGTGGATATTGCCGGTAACTGTTACAGTTGCGTTCACTTGTGCTTCTATTTGGCTGTTCTTTAATATCAAGTACGAAAACAGAAATCGCAAATGGTTTCAGCTCATCTTCAATGGAAAGGAATGGACACCGTTGATGAAGTCAATGGAGTTGTTGGAACAAGTGGAGACCCGCGAAGAGTAGAGCGAGATTAGCATGCTGCAACTGCCTTTGCAAAAGTTGATGACCTAGTAAAACACCGAGATCCGCGCATCATCAAGGGTAAGGTCGGGAGCGCCAAGAAATCCTGCCAGTTCGCCGCTAATGCTCACGTCGTACCACTTGTCTTCTGCATCGTGTTCGTGAACAGTTGCAACACATTCAGAACAGGCCCAAAATTGAGTATCGATGGAAATTTGAAAAACCCACACTGCTTCCGAAAAATCCGTGTGCGAACCTTCTCCCAGAATGGGGAACATAAGAAGGGCGGTTGTACTGCCGGAAAAATTGGATGTGATAAGCAGGGTGTCAGAAAGTGTGCTGTGCTGAACTTCTATGTCGCTGGTGTTGTGTGTCTCGCCATCCACGGTGTAGCTTGATTTAACCACCCTCGCGGGAGTATTGGGTGTGGTAACCGTGTTTTCTTCATTTTCCTCTTTTTTGCAGCCCAGACCGGCTAAAAGGACAACTAGCAACAATGCAACAGAGCGAAAAGTCATGACAAGTAGGGTATAGTGTGCTGCGAATGTCGCGATTTTCTGTTCAAGAATAAGGAGTTGTCACATTTTTCTTGCGATATAGGTTTGGTGCAACGCATCTCGATAGCTTGTAAAGAATGGTTTGGTGCAGTATTCATTGCCTTAGACCTTAGCTTTTTGGTTTTATTGAAGGTTGCGCGGTAGTCCATTCTTTTTGCGCATCTTTG
>SKUL01000244.1 GCA_007129985.1 Flavobacteriales bacterium | reverse complement strand
CATTGTCGAGCTGAACCTGCCCGCCGTGCTCATTGCGAACGTACACTGACTGAAGGTCGAGCGGCTCGTTTCGGTTCGCTCGTGTAGCCTCTCCAATCACCTGATATTGCTTTCCGTTCATGATGAAGTACCCAAATCGCTGACCAGAAAAAAGCAATTGCAGGGTTTCGGCCACATCTGAGACTGTAACACCCAGAGCGCGGGCACGGTCACGGTCAATGCGCACATTAAGTTCGGGCTTGTTGAACTTGAGGTTCAGGTCAGACACGCTGAATTTATCGCTGGCGCGCACCGCTTCCATAAATTCGGGAACGGTTTCCTTCAACTTTTCGAATGTTGACCCTTGCAACACGTATTGCACAGGCAGACCTCCTCTCCTATCTCCTCCAATGGTTTGCTGTTGAGACACGAAGGTGCGTGCAAAGGTCATGTCGCGCAGAACTTCACTCAACTCATCTGCCACTTGTTGCTGAGATTTTTCACGGTCTTCAGGCTCTACCAGTCGTACCCGGGCAAAGCCTGTATTGGCGGCGGTGCTTGAGCCAAAGCTGGGCGATGTAACTGTGAGTGCAGTCATCTTTTCCGGACGGTCGTCCAACACGCGCATCACCTGCTTCATAAAGGTATCCATCCTGTCAAAGGAAACCCCTTCAGGAGCTGTAGCATTAATGACCAGCGCGCTTTTGTCTTCGAGTGGAGCAAGTTCCGATGGAATTTTACTTCCCACCCAAAACACCAGTCCCAACGAAATGAGCATCACCGGAACTGCCAACCAACGCACATTCATAAATCGCTCAAGCGAGCGCTCATAGGCCGAACCCAATTTGTTGAACTGTCGCTCTGACCACTGAAAGAAAGCACCTTGCGTTTTGGATTGCTTCAAAAACCGGCTGCTCATCATGGGTGTGAGCGTAAGTGACACCACCGACGAAATAATCACCGCTCCGGCCACTACAATTCCAAATTCGCGGAAAAGCCTGCCGGTAAGTCCTTCCAGAAAAATAATGGGCAGAAATACCGCAATCAGCGTAACAGTAGTCGAAATCACGGCAAATACAATCTCCTGGGTGCCCTTGTAACCGGCCTCGAGGGAGTCCAGCCCCTGCTCTATTTTGGCGTAGATGTTTTCCATGACCACAATGGCATCGTCAACCACCAGACCTGTGGCAAGCACAATTCCCAAAAGGGTGAGAATGTTGATGGTGTATCCCATCACGTACATCACGAAAAAGCCTCCAATCAGCGAGATAGGTATGGTGATAACCGGAATGAGTGTGGTTCGCCAGTTGCGCAGAAAGAAGAAAATCACGAGAACCACCAGCCCGAAGGCGAGCAGAATGGTATCGCGTACTTCGCGCAGGGCCTTGCGAATGGGGGCCGTGCTATCAATCACCATGTTGTAGTTCAGGTCATCGGGGGCCTCCTTTTTGATTTGCTCCACGCGACGTTCAAACTCATCGGCAATTTCGATGTGGTTGGCTCCCTGCTGGGGCGATAGGGCCACTGCTACCTGCGGATAGGTATAGTCTCCGCGCAGTAGGGTGCGCTCGGCCTCGGGCAGAAGGTTTGCTTTTCCAACATCGCGCAAACGCACCACGGCACCGTTTTCCTCGCGGATGATCAG
Source organism: Flavobacteriales bacterium (assembly GCA_007129985.1). Lineage (GTDB taxonomy): Bacteria > Bacteroidota > Bacteroidia > Flavobacteriales_D > SKUL01 > SKUL01. Next base: position 5,246 of record SKUL01000244.1, on the reverse strand, counting down.
GTCGTCAAATTCTTCGGAAGTTACCAAACGGCCATCGGTACGGATAATCAGCTCCTGTGTGTAGCCTTCAATCCTTCCCGATGGAAGTTCAACGTTCTCACGATTCAAAGCCGTGCGAACATCGAGCGGAGTCAAGCCATAGGATGCCAATCGCGCCGGGTCGAGCTGCAGCTTCATGGCGTATTTCTTTTCTCCCCAGATGTTGATAAAACTCACTCCCGGAATGGTTTGCAGCCTCTCTTTGAAAAGATTGGTGGCAATATCACTCAACTCCAGCAGTGAGCGGTTCGGGCTGGAGATGGTCATTGAGAGAATGGGAAATGCGTCGGCATCGGCCTTTTGCACAATGGGCGGATCCACGTCGGGTGGCAGTAAACGCGTGGCTCCCGACACCCTGTCGCGCACGTCGTTGGCGGCTGCTTCCATGTCAATTTCAAGCGAAAACTCTACGGTGATGGTGCTCCGGCCGTCGGTGCTGATAGATGAGATGGATTCAATTCCGGCAATTCCGTTGATGCGCTCTTCCAGCACTTCGGTGATTTGCGACTCCATTACATCGGCGTTCGCACCCACGTAGTTGGTTGTGACCGTCACGATTGGCGGATCTACGTTGGGAAACTCACGCACTCCAAGGTAGGTGTAGCCGATGACCCCAAAAACCACAATCACAATGGATATCACCGTGGTGAGTACCGGGCGGTTGATGAAAATCGCTGAGAGGTTGGTGTTCATCTTGCTCAGGAGTCGGAAGAAGTTGGTTCAATAGCTTTCACGCGCATACCGTTGCGAAGTTGCAGCAATCCGGTTACGGCCAGACTATCGCCGGGGGCAATGCCCGAAACGATTTGTGTGCGGGTATCGGTGCGGATATCTGTGGTAACTTCTTTGGAAACAGCCTTTCCGTTTTCAACCACAAATACATTTTTGGTGGTCATTTGTTGAACAATGGCCTCAGCGGGTACCAGCAGCGCGTTAGGGATGCTTTCGAGCTCGATTTCAATTCGCGCAAAAGCACCCGGAAAGAGCAGGTATTCCGGATTCTGACAAAGGGCTCTTACAGTTGCTGTGCGAGTTCCGGGGTCAATCATGGCCTCCACAGCATAGACTTCAGCGGTAAAAACGCTATCAACGCCCGTTACCGAAAACGAGATTTGGGTGCCCGCTTTCAGGTGTGCGCGATGCCGCTCTGGAACGGCAAACTCAATTTTCACCGGGTCGAGTTGTTTGAGGGTGGCGAGTTCTGCGTTTGCATCCATCATGGCGCCTTCACTTACCCGTCGCAGACCTACCACGCCGGAAAAAGGCGCAATCACTTCCGTACGCTCAATCTGCGCCCGAACTACCTCCTGTTCTGCCCTATTGGTTTGCAGCATAGTTTGCACCTGATCGTATTCCTCAGCGCTAATGGCCTTGATTTCAAAGAGTCGTTTCTTGCGCTGCTCCTCGCGTGTAAGCAGGCTGTCTTGAAGATGCAGGGCCTTGAGATTTGCCTGTAAATCACGGTCGTTGATTTTGGCCAACAGCGTACCGCGTTGCACCACGCTTCCCTCCCGAAAGTTCAGTTTTTGAAGTCTGCCGGCTGTTTCGCTCCGTAATACCACCTCTTCATTTGCGAGGATAGTACCCGTAACGGTGATTTTTCGCTCCAGCATTTCGGGCTTTACCACGATTACCTCAACGGTAATGGCACCACCACCTGCGGAACCTTTGTTTTGGTTTTCAGCACCTCCCGACTCACATGAGGTCATAGCCACCGAAAAGAGCAGCGCACTTGCAAAGTGCCAAATTACACGCTTTGTCATGAGTTGGAAGATGAGAGTGAAGATTTTTTGTAGTCGAGCTTTACGTCCTGCGCGGGGAGCTGATTCAGGTTTTCGTACACCGATTGAAGGACTTTATTGAGGCATTCGCGGTCTTCTTTGTTGAGACTGTGCAGGGCTGCTCCGTCCACAAAGCTAAAAGCTGATTTGATTTCCGGGATAACCTCTTCACCCTTGGTGGTTAGCACGATAAAGTACTCTCGCCTGTCTTGTGGATTCTGCTTGCGACGCACATAGCCAAAATCACTCAGGTAATCAATGATGCGCACCATAGCGCTTTTATCCTGGTTGATGATTTCGCCGAGGTCCTTTTGCGTAAGAGGCTCCGGTGCGGTGCCAATGCGGTAAAGGAGGTAGAAGTGTCGCTCAATATCAAGGTGGCTGAGCCGTGAAGATATGGCCCCTATATAAGCTTTGGTTATGAGCGCAAACGACTTCCCAAGAGGATAGAATGTTTCTTTCATCAGTAAAAATTGAGCTGCAAAATTACGCGATGGTTTCGTTTGTCAACTAGTGTTTGTGTTAACTGATGTCAAAACATGTTTTAGGGGTTGATGTTTGATTCAGACGATTTACTGGATGGACAATTGCACCGATTGGTAGTATGTCATTTAGAGCAAGCGTAAACATTCTGTGAAAATTTCGTTCACCTTACAACCGCCAAAGAAGGAAATGACAAAAACCTTCGCCGGCCTAAAACTTTCGTGTAAAAAGCTGGTTCTTGTTTTGAGCAATACCAAACTACTTAACCGAATGAATCCATACGCACTACTTTTTCTTATTGTCATTGGCGCCTTTTTCCTACTTGTTATCATTTGGATACGCCGAATGCGCAACTTAAGCCCAACGGCTTTGACACAGTTGGATGCTCCTTGCGGAACCGTTTTAGTGCGGTACAGCTCGCCACGCAAACGAGGGCGTGAAATATTTGGAAGTCTTGTGCCCTTCGGGGAGGTCTGGCGTACAGGTGCCAATGAGAGCACTACCATTGAGTCTTCATGCCCTATGAAAGTGGGGGGAAACACACTTGATCCTGGTCGTTATGCGCTCTTCACCATTCCGGGGGAGCACAAATGGACGGTTATCTTCAACCGAAAAATTGCGTGGTGGGGCGCAGGTTTAAATACCAAACCTCCTCATAATCCGGCCCACGACGTAGCGAGGATAGAAGTACCGGTTGAAAATCTATCTGAAACGGTTGAAGAACTGCACATTGAGCTTCACAACGAACCCGAACCGCAACTCACTCTAACATGGGACAAAACACGCATAACAGTACCTATTAACCGCTGAGTAGGCCATAGTGGCCGGCAGGAAATGGCTACCTTTGTAGCATGTCGTTGACCGATTCTCTGGGCCGAAAACACGATTATCTGCGGATCTCACTTACCGACCGATGCAACCTGCGCTGCCTGTATTGCATGCCACACAACGACATGCAGTTCATGCCTCCGTCTCGTTTGATGTCGGCAAATGAAATCCAAAAATTAGCTGAGATATTCGTGGAGCATGGCGTGCGAAAAATTCGACTCACCGGCGGCGAACCACTGATGCGCAAAGACGTGGGCTCCATTCTGCAGAACCTTTCGACCCTCAAAGTGAAACTAGCCATTACCACCAATGGGTACTTTTTGGGTCAATACTTCGACACCTTCGAGAAAGTAGGTTTGACTTCCATCAACCTCAGCCTGGATACCCTGCGAAAAGACCGCTTTGAGGTGTTGTCGCAACGTAAAGGCTTTGACCAAACCTGGCAAAACATCGAAGAAGCCATTCGCAGAGGCTTTTATGTGAAGCTCAACATGGTGGTCATGAAAGACAGGAATGAAGACGAAATCAACAACTTTGTTGAACTCACCCGACACATGCCTATCCATGTACGTTTTATTGAGTTTATGCCCTTTGCGGAAAACCGATGGGATTTTTCGCAAACCGTGAGCTATGCTGCTATTCTCAATCGAATAGAGCAAACCCACTCCTTTGCTCGCATTGAAGATGCCGCCAATGATACCGCCCGCAATTTTCGGGTGAACAATGCCCCGGGCACATTTGCAGTAATCAGCTCGGTTACCAATCCTTTTTGCGACACCTGCAATCGCATACGCCTTACAGCAGATGGTAAAATCAAGAATTGCCTTTTTGCTCAAAACGAGACTGACCTGCTCACGATACTTCGCAACGGTGGTGATGTAGAGCGATTAATCAAAGAAAATATTGCAGCCAAGCACGCAGCGCGCGGCGGATTGCCGGAGTTCAGCGCGGATAACGCTCCGAAGGTGTTTTCAAAAAATCGCTCAATGATTTCTATCGGCGGTTAGAAAAGCCTTGAAATGGCGCTACTTTTCAAACTTCTACTTCTTTTCGCTGCGTTTCTTTACGCCATGGTCGGGCACGGAGGAGCGAGCAGCTACCTTGCCGTATTTGCGCTGTCAGGGAGTGTATCTCCCGAGCAAATGCGATCTACAGCGCTCGTCATGAATATTTTCGTTTCATTGATTTCCTTTCTCTCTTACCGCGCCAACAAGCATTTCAACGGTAAGATCCTCATGGTGATTTTGGCTGCGTCTGTTCCGGCGGCCTTTATTGGTGGAATGATTCGACTTCCGGGCAGTCTTTATCTTACACTGCTGGGTGGAGTATTACTGCTGGCTGGACTTCGGGTTGCTGGACTCGGTAAGACATCTGATAAACTACGCACTATGCCCATGTACGGTGGCATTCTTGCGGGATTGGTGATAGGGCTGCTTTCGGGGATGATAGGAATTGGCGGAGGCGTGTTGCTCAGCCCATTGATTTTACTGATGCGATGGGCACCGATTAAAACCACGGCTGGCATTTCAGCCGCGTTTATATTTTTCAATTCAATTGCCGGCATCATCGGAATCTATTCGAGTGGGCAACTCGATGTTCACCCTGAGGCAGGCTGGTGGATTGGACTTGTTGTAACAGGTGGGCTAGCCGGAGCAATTGTGGGAAGTCGTTGGATGGCTCCTCAAACCATTCGCTACGCCTTGGCTGGGGTACTTCTTTTTGCCGGAGTGAAACTGCTGCTTTTTTAACAAACCTGAGGCGCTCCATTCTAATTACACGAATTAGATGGAGTGATGGTAAAAAACTGTTTTCGTGCTAATTTCTGCGGATGCACCTGCATCTTAATTGTACATTTTTCTGTACCTCCTGTACCTCCCCGCTGGTAAAATCTATTGCTTCAGCGTGCGATGCCGACACCTCTGTGCTGGTCCAGTAGGCTTCTTCTGAAAAGTTTCCCAGTTGTTCGCGGATGTTGTACATTTCTAACATCTCATTGCGCGAGGGCAAGTACCAGTCATTCATCCCATATGCCGAAAGGCTGTTGCAAACCTTGGCCGCTGCGTTAATGCCCATAACCTGTCCGGAAATATCCATCGTGTTCAAAAGTCCATTGCT
>SKUL01000323.1 GCA_007129985.1 Flavobacteriales bacterium | reverse complement strand
CGGGTTGTTGCTCGCACAGGTTCCGCTGAACTGCCCGTCTTTTTTCACCAGTATTTTAATGGCAATACCTGCGAAAGCAAGCGCTAACATTCCGATGGCTACGAGGGCTACAAGCATAATGAAGAATTTGCTGCAAAGGTATAAAATCTGCTTCGGCCTGCCATGCAAGATTAGTTAACAGGAATAGCCCTTCCTGTTCCGTTTTCGGTGATTTCGAGTTCGGCCGGATTGCCATGGTAGTACACATCTCCCACGCGGTCAATGAGAATGGAAGCCTTTTGCGACGCGTTCACGTGGATGTCGCCCACACCGAGGTTCCATACCTGCACTTCCTGAGCGGCTACTTCTTCGAGCCGCAAAATGCCCATGCTGCTGTTGTAAGCGTAAAGGAAATCGCTCTGCCCCGTGCAGAAGTAATCCGCCGGACCGGTATGCGAAAGGATATAAACCTCCTGCGTGTTCAGCGTAAGACGAATGGTGCTGCTGGCATCCCATTGCTCCACGGCAAAAAAGGGCTGGGTAATCGTATCACCCGATTCAATTGTACCATAACCTCTGGAAATCAACTCCCTCAATTCAGCGCAAAACACCACCACAGATATTTGCGTGTCGAGCGGACGCACCCAATTGCACACATTGCGATTGCGGATAAAAAGCGTTTCGTCGCGCACTTCGGTTTCAATCAAATCAATGAGGTTTTCACCGGCAGATACCTCCGCGCGGTGTTCTTCGTCAAAGCGGAAAACCACCGTAATGCCGTCTTCCACCTCCATGCGGGTAAAAGGTTCCAAAGGCCGCGTTAACACAAGTTGATTGCCCACAGCCTTCAGGCAGTCGCCCATGTTTTCTTTTTTGCATCCGCTCAGAAAAACAAAAACGGCCAGCAGCCAGATGCTATGTAGTCTCCCTGTTTTCACGGCCTGTTGATTTGATACACCATACCCAGTTCAAAATGGTCGGCTTTGGCGAAATGCGTTCGCAGCGTTAAATTCACCTTCCAGCGTTCGTTGATTTCGTGGCGCAATCCGAAGCGGTTGAACACCACACCGTCCACATTTCCGGGGTTAAACACGTAGCCCCCCGCCTGCGCCAGAATCGCCATCCTGCCAAAGTGAAAGGCAGCGCTCGCCAGTAAACCCGCGCGATAAGGCGTAAGGGCGTTGGTTTCAATTTCCTTTTCGCGGTGCGCTATTTCGAGGTTCGCATTTCCGTTGATTTCGGCGCCCATTCCGTATGAAAACTTCGGACTGATACGCCTTTCCGCGAGCCATTGCACCGTTGCCGCAGGTCGTACATCCCCCTGACGGGTCATTTCCTGTTTCACGCCTGCACCTGCAAAGAGGCTCATCACCCATGTTCGCGGTTTTTCAAATGGACGGTCTTCGGGCGCTAGTTTATCCTCTGTAAAAGGCGAATAGCTGATTCCCGCCTGAAGGGTAAAGAAGTTAATGCCGAGATTGGGTTTGCGAACCGCTCCGTTCGAGAAATGCGTCATCGAGAGGCCGACGTTCAAGCCTACCTGACGATGTACCTGCAGCCTGCCGTTGATGGCCATTTGAAGCAGCACATTGGTGCGGGTGCTGATGGCGTTGTTGCGGTTGTTTTCCACCCTGTCGAAACGCTCACTCAGCATCGCCAATCCCGCCCCCAGTTTGTAGTTGAGCGAAAAGCGCTCACCCTGAACCAATGGAAGAAGGTAATAGGTAGAGGCTCCGTAAGCTTCACCTAAGGCATCACTCGGAAATGGCATAAACATGGCGGAGATTCCCCACGACGGCATCCCGTAGTGGTGGTGCCAATCTTTTTTGCCTGAAAACTGGCGTTGGTAATAGATTTCCACCGAGTTAAAATGCCGCTCCACAAGGTGACGCATATCGGGGTGGTGGGCAAACAAAAAACCGCCGTGCCAGTTCACGCCCACTTCTCGTTTGGGGGCGGTTTCCTGTGCACTTAGGCTCACTGTTATGAGCAGGCACAGGACTGTTGTCAGGCGTTGGAGGTTCATGGCGACGAAAGTAAGGAATTAGCCCATTGAGCAGCCCGGTCTTCGCCATTCGGAAAGTGTATTTTTGCCCAAAATCAGAATCATGGATGCCCGCCTTGCCGCTTTTGAACGCTTGCTCAACATTATGGACGACCTTCGGGAGAAATGCCCTTGGGATCGCAAGCAAACCATGGAATCACTTCGTTACCTGAGTATTGAGGAAATGTACGAATTGTCGGATGCCATTTTGGACGGCGATTTGAACGAAATCCGCAAGGAGTTGGGCGATATCATGCTCCACATGGTTTTTTACGCCAAAATCGGGGAGGAGAAGGGCGCGTTTAACATCACCGACGTGCTCAACGGTATTTGTGAAAAGTTGATTGACAGGCATCCACACATATATGGCGATGTGGAAGTTGCCGACGAAGAGGAGGTAAAAGCCAACTGGGAGAAACTGAAACTCAAGGAGGGCAATCGCTCGGTGCTGGCGGGTGTGCCGCGTTCGCTGCCCTCGCTTGTAAAGGCAGAGCGCATTCAGGACAAGGCCCGCGGTGTGGGTTTTGACTGGGACAACGCCGAGCAGGTTTGGGAGAAAGTGCAGGAAGAGCTGGGCGAATTGCGCGCAGAGGTCAACAGCAAAAGCAACAAGGTGGAGGACGAACTCGGCGATGTGTTGTTCTCCATCATCAACTATGCGCGATTTATCGGGGTTTCACCCGACCAGGCTCTGGAGCGCACCAACCGCAAGTTTATCAAGCGTTTTCAGTACCTCGAAGAAGCCTCAAAGGCCGACGGCAAGAAGATGGGCGAAATGACGCTGGAGGAAATGGACGTGTATTGGAATCGCGCCAAAAACCTCGATTTGCCGGGTTAGCCCTTTTTCGCCGTGCTCAGAAAAGCCGAGAAGTCAGCGCCCGAAGGGTCTTCAAATACCTGTAAATCAAAGGCCGGAATGGCAGCCAGCAAGTGGTCGAAAATATCGGCTTGAATACCTTCATAGTTCACCCATGCCTTATCGGCACTGAAGCAGTAAATCTCAATGGGCAAACCATGCTCGGTGGGCTCCAGTTGGCGCACCATGGCGGTCATTTCCTGGTTTACCTTGGGGTGGGCAGCGAGGTAGGCCTGTGCGTATCGCCTGAAAACGCCCACGTTGGTCATGTGTCGGCCGTTAATCAGCACGCTCTTGTTCACTTTTTTCTCCTCGTTGTAGCGGTCAATCTCGGTTTGACGTTGCTGCACAAAATCCTGAATCAGCTCAATTTTGCTAAAACGCTCCACCATATCGGGGTCGCAGAATTTCACGCTGCTGATTTTTATCAGAATGGAGCGCTTGATACGCCGTCCGCCGGATTCCGACATTCCACGCCAGTTCTTGAACGAGTCCGAGATAAAGGCGTAAGACGGAATGGTGGTAATGGTTTTGTCCCAATTCTGCACCATGACCGTGGTGAGGTTGATGGCGATAACATCTCCGTCGGCGTCGTACTTGGGCATGGAAACCCAGTCGCCCACGCGAATCATATCGTACACCGACATCTGAATGCTGGCCACAAAACCCAGAATGGCGTCCTTGAAAATCAGCAGGATGATGGCCGTTGCGGCTCCCATCGCACCGAGAAAAGCCAGCGGACTTTGCCCCAGCAGCAGTGAGAAAATAAGCACACCTCCGATGAGGTACACAATGATTTTTGCCAGTTGCGAATAGCTGCTAAGGGGTTTATCGCGAAAGGCCTTGGTGTCGCCCAGAATTTTGGTAATGGAAGTAAGCACGGAGTTCACGCTCCAAACCACAATGGCGATGATGTAGATGTCGGTAATAAGAACCACCGTCGGAATCATTTCCGGAAAATCGCCAAAGACGTAGGGCGCGCCGTAGTTTATCACGATGGCCGGCACGATATGCGCCAGCTTGTCAAATACGCGTTTCTCAACCAGTACATCGTCCCAGGTAACCCGTGTGCGCAGCAGTGCTTTGTTGATGGCGCCCACAATCAGTCTTTTGGCAAGAAACCACGAGATGGTGCAAAGAATAATCAGCACCAGACTCAGGATGGAGAGCTTGGTGTAAGCAGCCCCTTTTTCACTGAAGTAGGCGCTGTCGCGAAGCCAGTGGTCCAGCCATAGTGCAATGTTGTACTGGTCGTTCATACACAGAATTTGGCTGCAAAGGTAAAAATGTGCGGGGCAATGGCCGGTAACCACGATTCCTATTCCCGGTTGCGTGATTTACCGATGCTTTGTAGCCGGTTTTTGTCTATCAGGCGAGGACGCCTTGTTGGCAGTAGCGTAGCTGGTGGAGCTGAGCGCGGCGAAGTACGCTACGCTAAACATCTGTTTTAAAATAAATGGTGGTTAGGCGTATCGTCCCGCTACGCCGAAGTCTACCCGGCCTCTGGCCGATAAACCGTACTTTTTTCTGTAGGGGGTTGTACTTTAGGGCAACTTTCTTTTCTTTGTACTATGACTCCGAAACGAAAAGCCGATAAATTTTCACTTGTCACTCTCAATCAATTTAAAAACAAGCATTACAGAAAGCGTGGTACTAAAAAACGCGACGAACTTGAAGCGGGCTATGAAAGCTTTAAGATAGGAGCACTTATCCACGAAGCCAGACTTGAAAAAGGACTAACTCAACAAGAGCTTGCAGATAAAGTAGGAACTACCAAGTCGTACATTTCCAAACTTGAAAACAACGTGAAGGAAGTGCGCCTTTCTACGCTTCAAAGAATCGTAGAATTGGGACTGGGTGGTGAGCTGAAATTGTCTATCAAACTCTAAGGATTGGTGGGTACCACATAGAAAAGTCATTGACGGATTTTTGTCCATCAGGCGAGGGCGCCTTGTTGGCAGTAGCGTAGCGGGTGGTGCTGAGCATGGCGAAGTGCGCAACGCTAAACATCTGTCAATAGATAAATGGTGGTTAGGCGTAGCGTCTCGCTACGCCGAAGTCTACCCGGCCTCCGGCCGATAAACCTTGCCTTGCTCCGATGGAATGATTTGGCCCAACTTTCTTTTCTTTGTCAATGACCTTCAAATACCCGCGTGCTTCTATGAATTCGTACTCTGACACAATCCACGGCAATGGCTCAGAACAATTGCTTTTTCCGTTCCGGCTGGAGATTGACCCCATGGAGTCGTTGCTGCTGGTGAACTTCGAGAAAGATGCTGATACATTGTACACCGGCTTTGAACCTCAGGTTTTTGATGATGATATCAATGGTTCAGGACATCTGGTTATCGGCTGGAGAAAAGACAAAAAGGTGGATGTGTATCACCAAAAATCCTTGCATCCAAACCCAGAAAAATACAGCATTGCGGGAGCCGGACTGAACAAGATGATTGCCGTTGACATGAATCCGGCACAAAATAATATGAACGAAACCGGTGTACACGCTCATTACCGTTTCAAAGACATATTGGGCAGGGACATTGAAATATTCATCAACGAAAAGAATCCGAAGAAAAGAAAGCCATTTGGCATTCTGGCACCCATGGGAGATGCCGCAACCCATCCTTTTTCAATGCCGTTGGTGCTGCTTCAGGATTTTTACTTTGTCAGAAAAAACCAAACCGAAATCGTCGTTTCCATTGACCAAAAAAGGCATCGGGTGGATGAGTTTCCCGTGCCCATGGACTTTCAACAAATGACATTTTTGCGTTACAGTCCCAAACCTTTGATAGCCACTTTAAATCCGGCCCATAAGGGATTACTCGAAGTGTGGAGCCTCAAACCCGGGCAGCCGGTTTTTGAGAAAGGTAATTGCAGCTATGAAATCGAGTGGAGTTCACAAATTCCGTGTGTGAGCAGTGTTCGGGTGGAGAACAAGGTATATCCTCTTACCATGCGTTTTGAGCCTGCTTTTCCTTCATTGAATCATTTACCCCCGAACACCCGTCAGCAAGGAACATTTCGCATTTCCGGTCATGAATCTGTAGGCGTAATCAGCGGACGGTATCGGGTTGAATCACGAAGCAACGATGTAGCCGTAAGTATAGTGCCCTCAGGTGGCTGGCACCCGAAAGTGACCAAGTTGTCCACATGGCTGTTGTTCAATGCGGTGAAAGTGTTTAAGCAATGGCCCAAAACCTACCGTTGGGATGCCATTTTACGAATGGAGGCAGATGAAACCTGGCACATGGAGTCCAAGTGGATTCGCACCGGGAAAATATTGAAGGACTGATTGCGTCCCGCTACGCCTAATACTTCAAGGCCTCCGGCCTGAAAAATTCTACATATCAAATGATTTAGCTTTACTGAAAATGCTATTTTAGCAGAATCAGCAATTTAGATCATGTGGATAGATTGGTGATTTTTAATCGCGTTGGGGAAGGATATAAATGAATGGAATAAAGGCATTCAATCTTAGGTTCGTAGCATGACAAAAGCACGTCGGTTAATATTCATGGTGGTGTTGTTTGGCGCCTGTACTTACCCGAGAATCGTTCAAAAAACATGGTCAGATTTCAATCAGCAGTTTTCTCTCTCTACCATTGATACTTTACATGTTGGAGCTTACCATGTCTCAGCTATCGAAAGACACCAAATAGGGCTCACTACGCTTTACGAAACACTTGATTTATCAGTGGAAATGGAGCAAATGTTAGCGAATTCTCTTGGTGCTTATCCAAGAATCTATTCTGCCGAACTTCGGCAGCTTGAAGAACTTCAAAGTTTGTATCGCACCAAAGTACGACGGCGCAAGCTTGCAGAATTTCTGAAGGGCAAAGAATTCAGGCATGGAACGCTGATTCCAATTGTCAAATATGATTCGCGATATCGTGCGAGGGTTCACCAGAGTGGGCCTGGTGGGGGCGCGTGGCGAACGGGAGAAAACGTTCATTGGATTTATAGAGAGGTTCATCTGGCTGGCTTCAGTGGCAATGACCTTTTTTATCTTGGT
>SKUL01000331.1 GCA_007129985.1 Flavobacteriales bacterium | reverse complement strand
TACCCACCAGCATGGAGCTGATGAAACGGCCGGGGTTTTTCATGAAACCAGAGATGATGCGCGCCCCGAAGCTGCCCTTTTTTACCTCAAGCTCAATTTGGAGTTTGTTGGCCGACACAAAAGCTATTTCCATGCCGCTGAAAAATGCCGACAGAGTTATGGAAAGAAGAATCAGCAGAATCAGTGCCTCCATGCTAAGGTTTCTGGTCCATACCTTCCACGCTCTTTACCACAAACTTCCGGGCACCGTAGGCCATCCCTGCCAGCACGGGAAATATGAGGTACATGGAACCCTGTTGCCAGCCTTCGGCAGCGATCATCCACATGGCAACGATTGCACTGATAATGGTTGCTGCCAGCCAGAAGCCGGTCATAAACTTATGGTAAGTCATCTTCTTCATCTTCCATGTAAAATTCTCCGCGAGGGTTAATGATGCGATACCATGAAAACGATTCGTTTGCCCGGAGGCCATCGCCAAAGATGATGGTTTCGTCGCGGGTTATCTTCACGGGTTCGTCAGTATAAATGAGGCCGCTGTCGCGATCCATAATGAGTAAGCTGGTTTCGAGGGTTTCGCCCTGTTCATTGGTGAAAAATACAGAATCTTCTGCAATCATCAGGTTTCGGTGGTGGTATTGCAGCGCTCGCATAGACTTGAGGCGCGATTCTTCCTGTAGTAGCGAATCGTAAAAGATAAGCAGGAATCCGCCGCTGAATTCAGTTCGTCCGGTATCGGCTCCGAAGCGATTTACCTCTCCGGCCATAACCCGGTTAAGCACCTGACCTTTTTCGGTGTAGGTGTAGGTTACGTTGTAGGTGGTTTGAAAAGGCCATTCGTCCTCAGAGGCAAAGGCCATCACTTTTTCCAGCTCATTTTTGCACGAAAAAAGCAGCACGACAACCAATGCCATGCTGCTCCATCGTAGCAATGTGGAATGCGTCATTGCGCAGTTTTATTGAACCAGTGCCCTTGCCTTGGTTGTCTCTCCGAAGCATGCCACCTCATATACCGACCCTTCTGAAATGGTCTGGAAAAAGAGGGTCTCCTTATCGGGGAAGTACCGCGAATAAGTCTTTATCTGGCGGTCGGCCCTTGCTGCAACTGAGGGGTCTGCTGCTTTTGCGCGGTTGTAGTAATCTACCGCAAGCCAGAATACCGCTTTTGAGCCGAGTTTTCCGTCATCACAAGCCTTACTGCTGGCTGCAATGGCATCGCCATGCAGAATGAGGGCGTCGCCGCTTTTTGGGTTCTTCTGCAAGATTCTTGAGGCAATGCTGCGTGCTCCTCTGTTGTCACCTTGAATAAGCGACACCTGCCCACTTCGAAGCAAATAGGTCTCAAGGCGGGTACAACCTTCGGTGCAGAGTTCAGCTGCCTGGTCAAAATAGCGCTTCGCTTCAGCGTATTCTTTGTTCTTGAGCTTACGCATCCCGAGGCTGTATGCCGCGTCGTGGGTTGGGCTGTTTTTGTATACCACTGTTGCAACCTGCTCAAAGAAATCGCTGTCAGTACAATCGGCCTCATTCAATACTTTCAGCACCTTCTCGTTTTCTTCAACATCATCGGGGTTTTCGTCAAGTTTCTTCTGAAATATACGTACCACTTGCTCACAATCGTCGGCGATTTTGGTGAAGAAGGTGTAGAGATTTTCCCGGGCCTTCACGTAGCGGTCGGCCTGAACTGAGTCTTCAAGATTTTGGATGTTGTACTCGATGTAGTTCAGTACCGGCATAAACTCCGTCATCAGTTCAGAACGATCGGCCTCTCCCTGGCGATAGAGTTCGTATATGGTTTGGTAGAATCTGGAGAGCACCTGCGCATCAGTGTCATATTTCTGTAGGGATACAGAGCGACGAAGCACCTTTTCGGCCTCTTTGGCCTGATCCGCGCGGTAGCGCATCATGTCCACGCCTTTCAACCCCAGCACAAAACCTTCTTCGCCGTAGTTCTCTATGCGCTTGTCGTAAATCCACATCAAGCTATCTACATACTGTTCTTTTACGGCATCGTCGGCGGCCTGATCAATCATATGACGGTAAAACCGCACCCCATCGGTATAAAGGGTTTTTGCAGCTCCGGGGCAAATCTCAACTGCCTGACGCCATGGAATAATGGCATCGTCTATAAGTTTTTGGTTACGGTATTCTCTGTAAAGAGAGAGGTATCGCTTGCATTTTTCTTCAATTTCCGGGGTGTCACCATAGTTTTGGGCGAACACCGGAAGGGCGATGATTAAGGTTAAGATGCTTAGAAATAAATTTTTCATGGTACTTGTTATTGCTTTGTTAATCATATTTTCTCTGTACAAACCAGTTGTTTCTGAAATGCGGCATCAGCGTAAGGCCGAAAGAAATCATCACATAGTCTTCGCGAAGCAAATTATCAGCGGTGGTTCCTCTGCGGCCCACTTCAACTCCAATATTGAAGGTTGAAGGTGACTGCGGCCTTCTCAGTGAAATCGGTACACCAACTCCAAAACTTATGCCATAGGCCTCCAGCTGCTGATCCTGAAGAATTAAGCTCATTTGTTCGTACCTTACACCCATGCGGTAGTGGGTTTTTTCGAGCACTTTTCGGCTTGCGCGATAATTGGGCATTAGATCCATACCAAACACAAAGCGCTGGCTGTTACCCATTTCGTCTGAAAAGACCACATCACCAATGTTTCTGCTGCTTTCCGACCACATCTCTGTGCGGTATTCTACACCAAAAAACCATTTTCGGCTTTTACGGGTCACCATATCAAGGCCAACACCCACCCCGTAAGAAGCGGGCACATAAGTAGAACCACTCCCATAATCATTGTAGTACACGGTATCCTTGGCAGTTTCAGCGCCGGTGGTGGCTCCAACCGTAAAGGTTTCGGCAAGTGAAGACCCACGCGTGTTGAGGTTGACCGGCAAACGGTAGGTGAGACCTATGTTCATTCGGATAAAGCTGCGGTCTTTTTCGGTCATTTTACGCAAGTGAAAGGCGTACATCAATCCAAAATCAAAACCGAGGTCATCCACGCGGATGCGTTCCTGAGCGCGAAAGTTGTATCCAAACCCTCCAAAAGGAAAGATCAGCTTTCTCGTTTCATCAAGATTGCCAAAAATGTAGCTGACATTGGCCCCTACTGAGAGACTCGACTTATTTCCAAGGGTATCTTGCTTCTCGAACAGACGGTACGAGTTTCCCAAATATGCCCTGCTCAACCCACCAACCCCTGTGTACTCCAGTCGGGCAGATTCATTCGATTCCGGAATGGGGCTCTGATCAACAATGCTGTAGCCCATCGAGCTGAAAGGCATCACTCCGGCCGCGAGCCCCCACCGCTTGTTGGCCAACGGAAACGCCACCGCCAGGTTGTTGATGACGTGGTTTTGGTTCATCTGCGACTGGTTCTCGGTATGCGCACTCATGATCTGGTATCGCATTCCTACCGCAAAAATGGGCTTGGCAATATGGTGATAAGTGGCAGGGTTGGCCGCATTGAACGCAAAGGGGTCGAGCACGGGTATGCTCAGACCTGCCATTGAGAACTGCTCGGTTTGGGTGCCGTCGTGAATTTCACCAAGCCCAAATCTCGAGTACGGTGAAATAGAGGTGCTTTGCGCCCAGGCCCCATGCCCACAAAGTGTGATGGCAAGCAGAAAAAATACGGACTTAGCGGTTCTGATTGAACTCGAGAATGTCATTGAGACCTATGCGGGTTAAAAACGGGTGTGCAAAGATGTGATTTTTTAGCTCCTCCTCAAAAAAGGATGCATCCCCACCTGTGAGAAAAACAGAACATTCGGGGAATTCTGCGCGGTACTGTCGGATGATTTCGCGAATCTCGGCCAGCATACCATTTACAACGCCCGAATGCATGCTTTCATGTGTGCTTTGGCCAAATAAGGCAACTCGTTGAGCTTCGGCAAGTAAGGGCAAAGCATCGGTTTGTTCGTGTAAAGCGCGGTAGCGCATCCGCAGGCCCGGCGAAATCGCGCCACCCACGTAGCCCTTTTCGGCGTGCACAAAATCAAACTTCAGGCAGGTACCGGCGTCAATAGTCAGGGCGTGATGGCCGGGCTCCCTGAGCCGCCGTGCTGCCACGGCATTGGCAAGGCGGTCGTAACCCAGCGTTTCAGGAGTATGGTAGCAAACCTCAAGCGGGACGGGAGTTTGGTGGGTGAGTTTCAGAAAAAAAAGTGCTTCGCGCTGAAGTTGCTTCTCAACCTCATTACTGTTTGATGAAACGCTACAAATCAGCACCTTGCATTCCGAGGGATGCCCCATCCAAGTGGAAATTTCATCGTATCGGGGCGCGGTGAGTTGAAGGTGTTCTATAAGCTCTCCTTGCTCAAAACGTGCAAGTTTTACGAGGGTATTGCCCCAGTCGATGATGATGTTTGCCGACATGAAAAAATTTCTGTCCGCAAAGATATCGTTTGCCAATCAGAATAATTTCTATTTTTGCCGACCGATTCAAAGGTGCCATAGCTCAGTTGGTAGAGCAAAGGACTGAAAATCCTTGTGTCGCTGGTTCGATTCCAGCTGGCACCACCCCAAAAGCCGCTTCGAAAAACGAGGCGGCTTTTTTGTTTGAGGAAAGAGACCGGTTTCAGAAATCGAAAAACCCCCGCCGCAAAATCTGCAACGGGGGTTTAACTGTCGCTATTCGAGAATTTCATACCATCAGTCGTTTAGCCCACATATGCACCGGCTCATGCCAAATGCATAAGTGATTCTCTAAATCGGGTTTATAACTTAATCGCCCGTTTTACCAACAACTCATCATCCACAAACAAGGTGTAGTGGTACAGCCCTGCGGGTAATCCTGCAGCATCCCACACATAGGTGTAGGTACCTGCGCTTTGCTCTGCGTTTTCGAGCTGGGCTACCTCGCGGCCGTTGCCATCGTGAATTTTCAGCATTACCCTGCCGCCTTGCTCAAGTGTGTAGCGGATGGTAGTGTGATTGCGGAATGGGTTGGGGGTGTTTTGGTAGAGTTCATTTTTGCCCATAGGGTCTTGCTGACCCATTTCAGAGCTTTTAGGTACCCACCCCTGGTCCATGCAACAACCGTCAATTTGCTGTTGCAACATTTGCAATTGCTCTTGGACTTCCATCAACAGGCTGGTTTGACTTGAAACCAAATCTTGCAGCTCGGCAATTTCAGCATCCTGCGTCTCGATTTGTGATTGTTGCTCCTGTATTCCGGCCACCAAAAGAGGGGTGAGTTCTGTGTACTTAATACCCAGTAAGTCATCTCCAGTTGATTGAATTCGTCCGTCATCTGTTACTTTGATGGGTGCAGGCACGCTTGCAACCAGCTCTGGTATCACCTGCTCCACTTCCTGGGCGAGAAATCCGTATGACAAGCCCTTACTAAATACATTGCCGTATTCGGTATTTTGCGTGAAGTTGTATGATTTTGGAGAAAGCTGACTTAGTAGTTCAAGCGAATTACCAACATCCGCAACATTGGTTTTAATAGCCTGATCTGAAACAACTAAAGGTGTTTGAAGTTCAACCATCGCGCCAGCAAAATAACCCGCCACACCAAACTCTGAACCATTGCAATCCGGCGCATTAAAGCCCCCATAAACACCTATGGTGCGCTGGCATTCTAAGTCTGTAGTTGCCAAACCGTACACACCTATTGGCAGATTGTCATTGTTTACGGTGGAACCATCATAAACAGCGCGACCATACGCTCCGACGGGTGGTTGTTCCAGTATGTCGCTGTGACCATGTGCTGTAAAATGACCGCCAAACGGAGCATGGCTACCGCGTGCCTCACCAAAGAACGCTCTGACACTTTCAGCATTATCATTTGCATCCACTATAAATGAAAAAACACCAAAAGTGGTATCAGCGAAAGCTGTTGTGCGGACTCGAATGCCACATGCATTCTCTACGGTTAATTCACTCGTCACCTCAAGCTTCACATGATCCGATGGTTGTATTCCGATACCCACATTACCTTCAACACAAGCTCCTGGATAACCTGTGGCCAGATCCTGACCTGCATTTACGATGTTCCAGTCACATAGGTTGGCAGATCCATCCACCCATGTACCATCACCGGCCAGTAAATCTACACCGTTTCCAGTAAACTCCAGGTATCTCAGCACATAGTCTCCCTCCTCTTCATCGGCTTCTTCTCCCACAACGATTACGTGTGGAGCTTCTGCTGTTTCCATTTCCCGGAGCCGGGCCGTTCCACGCACATCCAATCGCTCGGTGGGTTCGGTCACATCACCTATACCCACAGAACCAAATTCCTCATCACCCTCCGGAGGTCCTACAAAAAGTGTGGATACGGTACTGTTAAAGCCTACCATCAGGCTGCTTTCAATGTCGTTCACCAACAAGGTATTTCCGTCAATCCCTCCACCAAAAACGATGGAATTTTCTTGCTGTGCTCCTAAAAACCGGCCAATGGTTACGCCAAATTCACCATCCACGGTATTGCGAAGCCCAAGGGCAATTCCCCCTGTGTCATTAATCGTATTACTCACACCAAAAGCTGAAGCATTGGCGGCTGCACTTGCAATGGTATTTGACATTCCGTAAATGAAAGAATTGGCTCCTGCGGCTTCGTTATCAATACCGAAAGTAACAGAACGTGCCCCGGATGCAATGTTGTTTTCTCCAAAAGCTACCGATCCGTTACCTACGTTGATGCCATCCCATTGGTCATCATCTACCCTACCGGCCCGAAAGGCAAATTGGTCCGGTATCCACATTAGCCTTGTGCCCGCCCCTATGTTGGGGTTGGTGCCGGTTACGCCGGTAGAAAGGATGCCGCCGTTGTGCACGTGAAACATCATTTCAGGATCATCAGTGTTTAATCCCAGCCATCCTAAGCGGGTTAAGTGCATGCGATCAGCTAAACTTGTTCCATCATGCGTGTACCACTCGAAACGTGAAGCGGGAT
>SKUL01000148.1 GCA_007129985.1 Flavobacteriales bacterium | reverse complement strand
GCCCAGGTGGTGAAATTGCCCCGAGACATCTTCGCGCTGCTTAATGGCATCGCTTGAAGCTCGGGGTCCTCGCAAAAAGATGAAATCAGAGATTTCTGTTTTTGCGGGAGTCGACACAGGGTAAACTTCGATTGAAATCGTTCTTTTGTACTGTTATTGCCCAGGTGGTGAAATTGGTAGACACGCTGTCTTCAGGCGGCAGTGCTGCAAGGCGTGCTGGTTCGAGTCCAGTCCTGGGCACTTTGTTAAATAGAAACGCTTGCTTCAAACGAGGCAGGCGTTTTTTGTTTACCTGAATCTACGCGGACTGGACGAGAGGTTTAGCGAAACTTATGAGTCAGGAGGTGCATCAAGCACCGAACCGGGCGCATTAGTTGAGATAACCCCGATATAGAGAATCCACTTTTCAGCGAACTGGTTCTAACTGTCAAACAAAGATTTTGACTGAAAAGTGAAATTCTCTTCATCGAAGAAGCAATCGGTTCTACCGTTGCTTCTGTGGGTCTATGCCGAACGATGTTTTCCCGCGACAGCGGAGCGCTGGAAAACACGATTCGGTAAGTCCAGTCCTGGGCACTTTGTTAAATAGAAACGCTTGCTTCAAATGAGGCAGGCGTTTTTTGTTTACCTGAATCTACGAGGACTGGACGAGAAGTTTAGCGAAACTTATGCACCACGAGGTGCATTTTCCGAGTAAACCATGCTTGGCCGTATAATTCACTGCGCGACAGTACTCAGACTCTTCACTGCGTTCAGAGTGACATCATGGTTCAAAGGATGAGTATTACACACATTCGAGACTGTACGGCTGTCAATGTTTGGTATGCATTCAATGCTGGTGGGGTGTCACTCTGAGCGGTGAGCGAAGAATCTCTGTTTTCATTTCCTTCTTCGCGAAACTTTCACGCCCCAGAGCAACAACATACCGCCGAAAAAGATAATCGTAAGCCAACCGGCCAGCTGATATACCCAAAGCGGGATGTTTAAAGGAGGCTCTTCAATTCGTATCAGGTAAAAACCCAGAAAGACAAAAAGCACTGATAGCGCAAGTCCAAGATATGGTTGGTTGTTTTTTGCGTTGTTGGCCATAGGATAGATTAAACATATAAGTCTGTTAATGATTACTCTACAAGCGAATTTTGCAGCTCTGCTTTCATCATTGCACCACCAGCTTTCCTGTGCGCACGATTTCATTGTTGTTCGAGAGGCGCCAGAGGTACATGCCGCTGCCTTCGTTGATTGTAAAGTCATTTTTTCCATCGCGCAGCGGGGTCGCAAGTATTTGCTGACCCGCAAGGTTGAACAGGGTTAACTGTAAGTCTGAGTAGCCGTAGCTTGTGAATTCAATATCAAAAGTTATCTGCCCAACACCCGGATTTGGATAAACCAGAATAGCAGGTTGTGGCATTTCGGCGGTCGAGCTTACAATCCAGCTGCAATACAGGTCACTGCCATATCCTACAGGCGGAAAAAGAGAAACACCATTTTGCTGCACACAATGTAATTGGTGATAACAGCAAATGGCCGTCATATATCCATTGAGCAGTCCAAAAGCACCTCCGATACCTTCTACATAGTACTTAGCAAAATGATCAAAGAACCATGCTTTGCGTGTTTCACCATTTAATAGGTTTACGTCCATCACGGTATCCACAGTAATAACGGTGTTATGTGTGGTGTAATATGAAATGGGTATGGTATCACCGGGTTCCAGAGAGAAGTCGTAAAGCATCACATCATGACCTTCCGGAAATTCCTCGGTAAAAGCCCACACAAAACCCTGCCGCGTGGCTGTGTCTTCGCGCACAAAAACGTGAGACTTCTCCGTTTCGAAATCATCAGCAACAAAGGGAGGGCAGTAAGGTCCTGGTGAAGTAGGGTTGAAGCCTCTGCGAAGTACTTTTCGGTACACATTACCCTCTATCAAGGTGTCGTCACCAAAACGCATTTGATACACAGATTCATAGCTGCATATGTTGGACCCCACATGATATGCCTCAAGCCACGTCTTGTCATCCTCTATAAGTGGATGATAATCTTGAGCCATCAGAAACAAAGGACCTGACATCAATAATAACAATACGGCGACGGTCTTCATAGTTTGGTGTTTAGGTCAAATGTAAGAATATAATGAAAGCGAGATTTGAAGGTGAAAATGCATGGCTAGCAATTTTTATCAGGATTTAGGCCATGATGAAACGCAATTGAAGTTGATCAGTCGTCTTGGTTCAATTCGTTTAACCCAAAATATGCCTTGGCAGGGGCCAATTGCATATTCGATAAAGAGAATCAATCTTTTACTTTGCGCTTCGCGACACCGCAAAAGTGATTCTCTAAATCGGGGTTATCTCAACTAATGCAAGTAGTTCGGAGCTAAGCGCTCCTCCTATTGCAAAATTTGGGTTTAATTTTACCCAATCATGCACGCGGACATTATCAGCATTGCTTTCTACCACCTCCTTTTTCTTGGGATATTGGCACTGCTTGCCGCGCTGTTTTCGTGGTTTTGGCTTGATATTCTGGGTTTCTACTACAATCGTGTGCTCTTTCGGCACAATATAAGTCGCCAAGGTTATCAGAGAATTGAAAAGCTCTTGAGCGATCATTTCAGCTATTTCCGCGAGCTGAGCCCCGACGGGCGTTCGCGGTTTATCAAGCGGGTGGTGGTTTACAGCAAAGGCAAGACATTCGTCGGAATGGGTGGCTTGAAGGTAACGCGCCCAATGGAGCTGCTTATCAGCGCCTCGGCAGTGCAGCTTACTTTTGGGTTAAAAGATTTCACCATGAGGTTTTTGGAAGAAATCAGGGTCTATCCGGAGCCGTTTGTTTTTGGCTTTCGCGGTCAGAGTATGAAAGGGGCCGTTTCACCCCGAGGGTTTATGCTGCTCAGCTGGAAAGACTTCCTTCAGGGATATCGCGATGACAACGACAACCTGAATCTCGGGCTGCATGAAATGGCCCACGCGCTGAAGCTCGGTGATGCTGAATCGTTCGTGTTCGATCTGCGGTTTGGCTCCTACATTCAACGCTGGCTGGAAATCAGCAGACCCGCGTTTCAGCAGTTGAGAAGTCGGCAACTGAACTTTTTGCGGGCTTATGGAGGCACCAACAAGCACGAGTTTTTTGCGGTATGTGTGGAGCATTTTTTTGAATCGCCCGAGGAATTTGCAAGGGAGGTACCTGATGTGTTCAACCACCTCTGCAAGCTTTTAAATCAAAACCCTTTGAATGAACGGGGTGACTATGAACTCACCGAAGATTTTAAAAAGAGTATCAATGTTCATGCTCAGCGCGTACCAGTGCCCATCAAGTTCAAAAACACCTATCCGGAGAGTACATTCAACCGCTTTTACTTGTTTACGGTGCTTTCCATTTTGTTTTGTTCAGCATCTACCCATTATTATTGGGAGAATACCTTGGTGAGCCCGGAGTATCTTGTCGGCATCGGAGCCGTTGGTTTGCTGCTGGTAGGAGGCGTACAGTGGAAATATCTTTTGCGCCGGCGGGTGATGAAGTATGCGGTGTATCCTTTTTATGCGACTGCGATAGTGCTGTTATCTGCTACGTTGTATTTGTTTCTCAATCAGGCGCTCGATGTCCGCAGTGGGGTTGTTGAACATCACAAAATAGTGTCCACAGACCCCGAGGACTACAACTTACTGCTTTTCGAAAACGATGCCTACAGAGATCAGAAACAGGTCAGGGCCATTGATAAAACGCAAAAGTTGTATCCACCCAGAGCAAACGGGGTAGCGGAAATTGATTTTGGAGGTGGCGCAATGGGCTTGAGGTGGATGCGCGGTGTGCGCTACGGAATGTTCAATGAGGATGGGGAGTTTGTGCGGTAGGGATATGTTGTTTAATCAATGAGTTCAATTATTAAAAATGTCTGTCCGTTTCATTGCAGAACGTAAATAGTTTACGTTGTGGGGTTATTTCTTTGTACGAAAACAAGAAGTTATGACGACACAAGAATTTTTCCAGCAATTTCCAGATGAAGCGAGCTGTATCCTTCATTTCAAAGAACATAGGGGGCAACGGCCTGTGTTACCGCAAGTGCCAATCCAAGTGTTTGAGTTGGGTATCTATCCGGAATCATTGGTAGTGTATGGATTGCAAGGCGATCCCCACTGGCACAAGTCTGCTTGCTGCTGGTAGGCCTCCGTTTGTGACATCATGTTCTTGAGGTTGTTGATAAACTAGGCATCCAGTTTTGATTCCGTCAAAACAATGTCAAGGTGGCTTATTCTCCCAAAGCGTACACAGCCAATTATACGAACGCCAACTGCGTTAGCCAATAATATCTTCGGACCCTTCACTTCGTTCAGAGTGACATCATGGTTCGAATGACGCTTAGTTGATACATTCCAGTCTGTTCTAATCTCAATGCTTGGTATGTATTCAATGCTGCTGGGTGTCACTCTGAGCGGCGAGCGAAGAGTCTCTTTTCGGATTTTCGCGAAAGCTCACTTTCAAAGGCAGAGGTGCTATTTGCCAATCTTAATCACCCGAATTGAGTGCCGTTGATCACGTTGCGTAATCGCAAGAATATACAGTCCTATTGCCTGCGATGATAGTATTCGCATGATTTCCTGTTGAAGCACTTGCTCCTCAGCTTGAATGCTGAGCAGAACCCGTCCGGTTGGGTCTGTCATCAAAGCTTCGGCCGTTTCCTCGCGGTGGGTCAGCCTGATTTGAACCTCGCCTCTGGTGGGGTTGGGGTAGAGCAGTGGGGCATTGTCAGGTGAGTGCCCACTGACCGCAGTATATTGAGCTGCGTAACGTGCGTGTACAAAGCCCTTGTCGGCAAAAGTATATACGTTATCATCGCTGAATCCCGGTACAAAGGTATGGTTGTAGAACTTCTCTATGGTCAGGATCAATTCATCATTGTTGAGTGCAATGGGTAGTCCTCTTGCTCCGCTTGATCCACTGGGCAACAGGTTGATAGCTCCAGCGCGCACAAGATTTAGCGCATTATCGTACTGAAGCAGAAAGCGATAAGACCCTGTAATTCCATCAAAAATCAAAGGGTCACCCGCCCCTTCATTAAAATCAACGGGTTCGCCATTCATGGTTGCTACCCACATCACAACAATGGCCGGATTGCCATCCGCATCAGAGAATACATTCCCATTGGGCATATTGTCACGAACCATATTAAGGTTTCCGTTGGGCGCATATTGTACGAAACGCGTTTCAAAAGAGCCTGAAGGAGCTTCCACCTCCTGTCCGGAATTGAGCATGTTAAAAGGCGCATTGTTCAGCACGATGTTTACCGTGCCATCAGGTGCAAGGTGAAAATCGCGCAGGTTTACAATGGGGCCTGAACGAGTATAGGCATCGCCTGCCAGCCATGTGCCGTCTGGAGTGAATTTCGACCAGAACACACCCCATTGCATCAGGTTGCTAACCTCCATGGTGAGACTGCCGGGGTTGTCGGGGTTCAGATCCAGCACGCCCGACCAGCGTCCGGCAAAGGTGATATTACCACTCTCATCGGTTGAAATACCATTTAGCGGAATACCTGTGGGATCACCCGCATAAAGTTTGGTCCATTCTACCTCTCCTTGTGTGTTGATTTTCAAAAGTATGATGTCGTATAGATTGGGCGCTTCGGGCCGACTGCCAAAGTTCTGGTCACCTTCGGGAGTATGTATAACAATATCCGTATTGTATGCTATCAAGGCGTATGAGGAGCCGTCATTGGACGTGGTGATAGCGCGTGCGTAAATTGTTCCGAATTGAGAGTTGTGTGAAGCTATGACGTTGGCATTAAGTAAATCACCATTTTGACTGTAGCTTGCGGTGTATATGCTTTGAACCTGAAGCTGGTCGGGACCAAATGGTACACTGTTCACAAAAGCACCGCTTCCATCCGCAGAGACATCAACCTGTCCGTTAAAGGCAGAGAGAACGTGCAATGTACCGTCGGTGCCGATAGACATGACACCATCCGCTGAGCTGACCATCCCAAAAACTCCGGCCTGGGGGTCGTTAACTGCTGAGCTGATGGTTTTTCTCCAGAGAAAGGAACCATCTGTTTGATAGGCGATCAGCGCGAGACGACGAAAGGCATTCGGCTCGTCAAAGGTATCGAAAACCCCGTCTTCGCCACCATTGGGATCAACGTTGATGGTACCTGTCCACAGTTTTGCCAGTAAGGTTACCTGGTTGTTGTGAAGCTTTGATGCCCGAATTGATATCAATGCATCCGAGGGGTTTTCCTCATTGGTGACACCCTCAAAAATATGTGCATACTGGTTGTTCCATAGTTCTTGTGCTGAAACCTTTGTAATCGAACATGTGACCGTTGACAGGGAAATAAGTACAAGCATTCTAAGCATATTGGTAGGTTTTGAATGACACAGGAAAAATACCCATGATGACTCCACTTGACTATCAGGACAATTACCCGGAAATGAAACTCAAGGAAAACCCTGAGAAGGGGTAAGGCCTGCCGAACACAATCTCTTATACCTCGCTACAACTTTGCACTGCAAGGGATACGGTAGATTCACAACCAAAAAGACGTTGCCAATCTACCTCGACCAGCTCTCGGTGTATGTTGACGTCACTTCACACCGTTTGAAGCCTTTTTCTTTTTGGCTTCAAACATTCGCGTTGCCATAAAAATCAACGGCGCGCCTACAAAGGTAGGCCCCAGCCATACCAACAATCCCCATTCGATATTGACAGTTAAAAAAGCAGTAAACGCGGCGATGTAAGCCCCTCCGATTCTTCCGGCGTGTAGTCGGATGGGAGATACAGGGCTCTTTCTTCGAAAAGCATCCGGAATGGCCATCGAAAGCAGAATGCCGCCGAAAACCAACATGATGATATTGATAAAGCCGTGCGATAATGCGTGGTACAACATATACGCGGCCGGAGCCATACTCGCCAAAGCCACAAATCTGGCGTAACGCACGCGCTGGGCTACTCTAATGGGCCGAGCCCATATCCAGCCGCTGG
>SKUL01000120.1 GCA_007129985.1 Flavobacteriales bacterium | reverse complement strand
TAGCCCGTAGCCCGTAGCTTGTATATTGTTGTTCATGGCTCATTGGGTGTAGTTGGTGGGTATGAAGGTAAACAAAGTTTTCAAATATGCAAGTTTTTGAGCTTGTTTTTTAACTTGTTGGGCTGAACGGGGTGGGAAATGGGTGATAGGGTGATGAGCCGATTAGACGATGCGCCAATTGGGAATTTATCTTGTGAAGTGAAGATGAGGGCTTTGATTGGGAATAAAGGCCGTTACAAACGGCCAACTCATTTGTCCTGGTTGCAAATGAGGACGATAGTGGGAAGCCGCCCCCAAACATCAAAACGCTACTCCCTTTCTCTTCATTTCAGTCTCCAGTCTCAACTTAGCAGACTCAACCTTCTCCAAAATACTCTTATGCAAAGCATTAAGATTATGCTGAGCTACATGAAGTACAATCAGATCAGCGCGAAACCGGGCATCATTGAACAAAGCATACACATCCACGGGCTCCGGTAGTTTTAGGTTATCAACCGGCGGAAAACCACTCAAGGTATCTGATGCGAGGTAAGCCAAATCCTCCTCAGACAATAACTGAAACCGCAAATCCGAAAAGTTGATATCGTTGAGCATTTTATCAATTCCCGGTACCAGCCACGAAAAGGCCATATGGTTGTTGCTGCTGTTGTATTCACTTAGGTGAGAAACCAGCTCACCCAATTCCATACGCAGACTGTCGTTCTTGATAAGAGCCAGCTCTCCTGTACTTACCATAGAAGACAAAGAAGCAGCAATCTGAAAGGCCGGCGCAAAGCGCAAAGACCTGATAATCATTTTTTCGACTTCCTTTACCACGGGCGGATTTGCCATGTAGGCCGTTGCCGAAAGCTGTGCAGTAGCGTGGGTGGCACTCTGCTGTTCATCTGATACAATGGTCACATTTTCAATCACCGACTTAAGGTCGTCGTGAATCTGTTTAAGATAAATCCGCTCTCGCTCCGACTCCTTGATACTCAGCCACCAACCGTTGAGAAGAAAGGCGACCAAAACCCCCGATACTACTACGAAAAACTCACCAAAAAACCACAGCAATCTACGCTTCATACGTTCAGATTTTGAGGCAAGGTAAGGAGTTCTCACATTGATTGAAAAGTTTTTACAAAGTTCTTGGAACGAAGCAACTCCTTATGCGATTTCCGTGCTTTGAATACAATCCATATCTTTCCATCCCAAACCACCAACCATGAAACCTGTTTTCCAACCCGTTTGCCTCATTTTGTTGTTTTTTATGTACTCTTTTTCAAGCTTTTCGCAAGAAAACCCCAACCCAAGCTCCATGCTCGATGCCATCATTGCGAGTGAAATGGAGCTTGAACGTTTTCCGGGCGTATCGGCCGTTATTGTAAAAGACGGGCAGATTGTGTGGATTCAATCCTACGGAATGGCTGATATTGAGCAAAATATTCCGGTTGAAAACACAACAGTGTTTCTGTTGGCTTCCATCTCCAAAGTGTTTACCGGAACCGCCGCCATGCAGTTGCACGAAAACAGCGCCATCAACCTCAACGACAATGTGAACAATTACCTTCCGTGGGATTTGCAGATACCGGCATCTCCATCCAGCCCGGTTACTTACCGTCAACTGATGGCACACACGGCCTCTATTCGGGATAATTTCAATGTGATGGACAACTACTACGACAGCCCCGACCCCAGCATAACGTTGGAAGAATGTATGCATCGCTACTTTGCGCAGGATGGAGCCGACTACAACCCCACGGCAAACTTTGTAAACAGTGCGCCGGGTACTGTTTTCGACTATTCAAACATCGCCACTGCCCTCAACGGATACCTCGTTGAGCTGGTTGCTGACCAGCCTTTTGACGCATTCTGCCACGAGCATATTTTTGTTCCGCTGTGCATGAACAGTACCGCGTGGTTTATGGCAGATTTCGACTCATCGCAGGTGGCGCGACCTTATCGTTTTGTGGGGGGCAACTACATACCCTACAACCACTACGGTTTTGCCGATTACCCCAGCGGCCAGCTCAGGAGCAATGTGGTTGACATGGCTAACTTTATGATTGCCTACCTCAACGGAGGCGAGTTTGGCAATGAGCCGCTGTTGAGTTCCGCCTCCATCAACGAAATGTGGACGGTTCAGTTTCCTGGACTTGAATCCACCATGGGCTTAAACTGGTACCTCGAAGAACTTTATCACAGCGGTGGCACGTCGATGCTCTGGGGGCACAACGGCGGTGAATCAGGCTCATCTACCGACATGTATCTGGACCCTGAAAACAATATCGGTATTTGCGTGCTCACCAACGGCGAGGGCGATGCGATTTGGATGTGCGACGAAATTTATGACTATGCGCTTTCTCTTCCTTCCGGCTCAGGGTACGCGCCCGACTGCCTCACCACACACATCTACACGCATGAGCAACCCGAAGATGCAGAAAAGGTACTGGTAAAAGTGATTGACCTGATTGGCCGCGAAGTACCCCTCACACCCAACACCCCGCTGATTAAAATCTACAGCGATGGCACCACCGACCGGGTGTTTATCGTTGAATAGGAAATGAACGCCTCCTTGAAAATCAGATTCACAGCACACTGATTGAGTGGTTTTTCGTAGATTTGACACTGGCTACTGTACAACATGTTGTCCGCGCTATTATGAGAACACTGTTTTTCGCCACGGCTTTGTTTTTCGCTACATCCGGATTTGCGCAGCAGCATTTCGTGGGTATTACCGGTGGTGGTGGGTTGAGCAACATGAGTGGAAGCCAACCTCCTGTTAAACGAAAAAATCAGGCTTTTTTGCAGGGCGGGGTGTCTTACGCCTTTCATTTTGCCCGCTTTGCACACATTGAAACAGACCTGATCTACACCTCCCGCGGATACAACAACATCATTCACTTTACCGATGACGTGGGCTCCCCCACCGGCGAAACCATGACAAATTCCAGGCAATTCAGCTACCTGGCTCTCCCCGTTAAAGCCGGAGTACATTTTGGAAACAAGCTTTTGTTTTTTCTGAATGTCGGTGTTGTTTCATCCAGGCTACTCCGTGCAGAGTTCCGCAGTCCAGGCGTAGCCGGGGTAATGCCATCACAAACTTATAACATAACCGAAATTGTACAACCGTTTGATTTTGCCGGACTCGCAGAGCTTGGAGTGTCATTTCCGCTGAGCAACTCATTTTATATCACCACCAACGTGGGTTACGCCCACAGTTTTACTTCTCACACCACACCCAACTACCATCCACACCGTTTACTTTACCACTACGGACTGACTGGAAACCTTGGGTTAAAGTATAGATTTGGGCGGGAAAAGTAGGCGGATTTCTATCGTTCGCAATTCTCAAAAACGGGCTCTCACCTGAAAGTTCAGTACTTTGTGCAACAAATTCCGGCTATATGTCCAACATTGATTTAATCATCGAAGAGCGCGCAGCCAGCATCGGGCCCTTTATGGTGGGGCGGCTGCTCCCCTTTCGTCAAAAACGCATGGTAGGGCCCTTTATCTACATTGACCATATGGGGCCGGTAGAATTGAAAGGTGGAGAGTATTTTGACGTGCCGCCACATCCGCATATCGGTCTTTCAACGCTTACCTTTTTGCTTGAAGGTAGCATCATGCACCGCGACACACTGGGCACTGAGCAGGAAATCACCCCCGGTGCGGTAAACTGGATGACAGCCGGAAAAGGGATTGTTCACTCCGAACGTAGTCCTGAACATCTGCGCGGCCAACCATTGCGAATGCACGGGCTACAAATCTGGGTGGCATTGCCCAAGGAGCACGAAGAAATTGAGCCCAACTTTAGCCACGTAGCAAAAAATGAATTGCCGTCATGGAGCGAAAACGGACTCCATTTCAGGCTGGTGGCGGGTGAAGCCCTGGGTAAAAAGTCGCCGGTGCCGGTGTACAGCAAGCTCTTCATGATTGAAATCAAAAACGGAGCAGAACGGCGCGCTTTACACCTCGAAAACAAACTTTACGGCGAAGCAGGCCTTTACATATTGGAAGGCAGCGTTTTTGCGCACGGCAATGAGTACGAATCACGGCAAATTCTGGTCTCAAACGACGGCTCCCTTTGTGCACTCGAACTCGCCCCAAACACCTCCTTGTACATTTTTGGCGGAGAGCCTTTTCCCGAAGAGCGCCACATACACTGGAACTTTGTTTCGAGCAATATGGAGCGCATTGAACAGGCCCGCGAGCGTTGGAAAAATCAGGAGTTTGGCACCATTGAGGGCGAAACCGATTTCATACCCATGCCTGAATGGCCGCGAGGCTTGAGGAGTAAAAAGTAGCGAAGAGCCGCTTGTGCACAACGCACCCTTTCAAGTTTCGATAAATCATATATTGCCACCTCATTTCATTACGTTGTGAAACCGTCTCAAAAGAGTTGTTTGGTTCGTATAACGAGGAATGCTGCACGCCCTTTCTGCTTGTTGGCCATGCTGTTTTTGTTCATGCACGGGGCGTCGGCTCAAGAAAAGGGCGCTGAAATTCAGTTGTTTTTCAAAGATGCCAAAAGCCCTGTCAGTGCCACTTTCAAGCAGTTCAAAAAAGCCGATAACCAACTTGTTGTTCGCTTTAACGACAAGCTAAAACGCATTCATATCAAAAAACTGGATAGCGTTTTTACCACAACCGATACATTGGTGGTGAAAAGAGTAAATGGCCGCCCCTGGCTACTTAACCCACTCACGCGCGGAACACTCTCGCTCTACGAATATGATGGAAAGCGGCTTTACATTCAGAAAGAGAATGATGCCGTGTATGTTGTACCTCGAAGTAGATTGGGAAAATTCTACCACTACTATACCCAACCGGCTCAGGCGCGTATATATCCCGAATTGGAAAAAGAGGAATTTATTGAGCGCATTCGAAGCTTCAACGCATCGCCCGATGCTCAACGCGCGGTACTGTACGACTCTTTGCGCACGGCCTCCCCTCTTCTCGTTTTCAGGGTTGGAATTGTCCTGCCTTCTCTGGGATTTGAACTTGGGTTAAGTCCCCGAATCACTTTTGCCAATGGAATAAGCACCAATTTGTTTGGACCAACTTTCAGGGATGCCCAAACTATAGTGAATTTCGCCTCTCATCACCAATTGAGGTATTTCATTGGATACCATAAACGGCTGGAGAAAGGCAAAAGTAATTTCAGTTACAACGGTATTTATACAGCTCCGTCGGTGCAAATACTTTACGACATTGGAAGAACTCCCATTCCCATTTACGGCTGGTCTGTTGGTTGGCAGGAAGACATCCTGTTCAATAAAGCGTATAATACCACCTATATAGGAATCGGATTGGACAGGAATCTAGGTGGCTTATGGATTTTTACCGGCTACAACCTCGGGCTGGCTTTTTAATCTGTAACGGCATCCAAACCGATTGTAAGTATCTCATCCAATTGCACGTCGTGTTCCTCCTTCGGTACATTTTTCACCTCCTGAAACGGATAAAATATGCCCACCTTATGCGCCCGAGGGTGGTTTACCAAAAAGTTATCGTAGTACCCGCCTCCGTATCCAAGACGATAGCGATTGCTGTCAAAGGCGAGACCCGGAACAACAACAAAATCCACCTCACCGGTAAAAATGTCCGGAGCCGCAGGGTGTTGCGTACCCATTTTGCCTGTTTCCAGTTCACTAAGTGAATGTAGTACACGGTTTTCGAGCTTCCGGGCAGATAGTGCGCGCGGACAAACAACCTGAATGCCATCTGACAGCAACTGCTTAAGCAAGGGAACAATGTTAATTTCTGCCGGTAGCGGAATGTACGCGTGAACTGTACGCGCCCGGAATGTGGCGATTTTCTCGCGTAAGTTCTCGCAAATCCACTTGTCGTAACGCTCTTTGGATGCGCTATCTATTGACAAGCGGCGTTTCAGCATGGCATGCCGCAGCAGCTTCTTTTCTTCGGTTATGCTATTCACTCCATCAGATATTCGGACAAATTTATCCTTTATAATGGATTTCTCGCTATTTTTGTCGCAACAAAAACGACTATGTTTTCCAAAGCTTGTGAATACGGCATACGGGCCACACTGCACATCGCGCGGCAATCGCAAGGCGGACATCGGGTAAGTCTGAAGGATATTGCCGGCGCCATAGATTCGCCGGTGGCATTTACGGCCAAAATCTTGCAGCAACTGGTTCATGCCAACGTCATCCATTCGCTAAAAGGCCCACACGGCGGGTTTGAAATGACACCCCATCAACTTCACAACGTAAGGCTCAGCCACATCGTTTCGGCCATTGACGGCGACCAGATTTACCGTGGATGCGGTTTGGGGCTAAAAGCCTGCAACGAGCTAAAGCCTTGCCCGCTGCACGACCAGTTTAAGGACGTTCGCGATAAACTACAACTCATGCTCGAAACAACCTCTGTAAGCGAACTCGCAGCCGGTTTAACCGAGGGCCTCACCTTTTTGAAGCAATAAAAATTTTTTGATTCTATTTCGGACATTTTTATCCTTTTAAGAAGCCATGAAAGAACAAACTCCCACACCCACCAACTGGTTTGAGCGCCAATCGCAACAATTCGAATCGTCGCGCTTTGCCGCCATGACTTTCTTCATCACGCTTCAAAGTTGTGTAGGCTCTATCGCAGCCGCCATGAGCCTTGAAAAAAACTACGTGGTTCCCTTGATGCTCTGTGCCGCCATCACAATGGGAGCCAACGCAGTTTGCATAGCGCAGGGCCCGGCAAAATGGTGCGTTGCTTCATTATATCTCAGCACAGTCACCAACACTCTCATCATCATCGCAATGCTAATTGTATGAATTCAGGCAAAGACATCAACCATATATCGGACATCCGCATTCTGGTGGACACTTTCTACGCGCGCGTTCAGGAAGATGAACTGCTTGGGCCGGTATTCAACAATGTCATCCAAAACCAATGGCCCGAACACCTCGAAAAGATGTACCGCTTCTGGCAAACGGTGCTGCTCGGAGAACACACCTACTACGGCAGTCCTTTTCCGCCCCATGCCAGGTTGCCCATTGGTGAAGAGCACTTTAATCGCTGGCTTGAGCTCTTCAG
>SKUL01000188.1 GCA_007129985.1 Flavobacteriales bacterium | reverse complement strand
CGGACGTAATTTTTTCGGGAAACCAGCCTTCCTTTTCGGGCAGGACACCCTCGCGCAGCAAACGACCACGCGAAGGCTCAAAAATCTGGTCATCAGAACCGGAAACCTCATAACCTTTGCGGTGCAGTGCGATGGCGAGGTTGTGCATGGCGCTTCCGCCTATGGCTATAAAGTGGACTTTCTTCACGGTAAAGCTTTGGGTAAAGGTAGCCCGCAGGGACAAGCGACGTCAGCGGCGACTGTCTGACTTTTTCACAGGGGGGTGTTTTTTCTTACTGGCATAGGTGAGTGCTCCGGGTTTAGGAACGGACGCGTTAGGAAACGCGCCTCAGTAGGTTTTTCAGGCCGCAGACAGCGTATCAGAAAGGAACCACCTCCAAACCTATTTTGTACGTAAGCTTGTAATCAAGCT
Source organism: Flavobacteriales bacterium (assembly GCA_007129985.1). Lineage (GTDB taxonomy): Bacteria > Bacteroidota > Bacteroidia > Flavobacteriales_D > SKUL01 > SKUL01. Next base: position 6,689 of record SKUL01000188.1, on the reverse strand, counting down.
CTCTGAAATCAGTTTCAAACCACCTATTGACAGAGTGAAAAAAGGAAACACCAATATCTAAATCAGAGGACAATCTGACCATACCATGTTCTGATTGATTTTCAGAATTTTCAGATGTTCCATTGGATTTGATGGCCACAAATATGCCATCTTGTGGCATCTCTAAATTGGCTTCATCAACAGTTATCTCCAGCATATTCTTTCCGCTGGGTGACTTGTGTTCCTTTGAGAATATCAAATCTCCCGGTAAACCACTTTCAGCAACTGAAAAAATTCCTATCACAAACTCAGTACCCTTGCGGTTCTTGCGGGTATGAACCAAAACCTTCTCAATTCTACATCGCTGATCTGGCCTATTAATATGTACCGCCTTAAAGCTCTTTTTGTTGTAACTAAATCCGCTGGTTTTAAAGTTATGATACCCCAATTCAAAAGACTCAGCATTCCCGGAAACCACTACTTCACCAATTGAGTAGCTTTTTGGCGCGAGAAACAATGTTGATGTCAAATCAGATTTCGGTACGACGAGCGAATGATAACCCACACGACTGATAATGATGGTGTCTCCAAGTATATCTTTTGTTGAAAAAATGCCATCCTCGTCTGCATAACAAACCAAGGAACCTGCCCTTATGGAGGCGTAAGACACAGGTTCCCTCGTTAATGAATCGAGAAGCGCACAATTCTCAACTTGAGCTGAAGCGCATAATGAAAGCAGGTTAAAAATAGCCAAAGCGCTCCATATCAATGGGAATTTAATTGATGTCATTCAGATTGGTCTTGGACTGTCCGCACCTAACAAAGGTATTGGCCAATTTCAATTTTTCTTGAAAAAAACAAAAGTGGTTGTTTGTGATTTAACAACATCATCATTTGATTTTCCAGCATCACCTCAGCAGCAAGCCTAATACTTGACCACTTTGCGGGTGATTCTGTCTGATGATGTACAAACCGTACATTAAGACAAACCGGTCGCAACGCTTTCATGGCCCACAAATATGACGTTCTAATGCTATGTGCCCTAGCGGACACCTGACGACAACTTCACTTTATTACCTACCTTCGCGTAGCTCCCAAAAATTCAGAGACCATGACCCTATACCCCATCGAAACAGGTAACTTTAAACTGGACGGAGGCGCTATGTTTGGCGTTGTGCCCAAATCGCTGTGGGGTTTCGTCCGTTAGGCAAATCATCCCGTGCTCCAAAACTGACCAAACCTATCAAAACCCCGTATGAGTGATTTTGTCACCATAGCCACTTTTTATTATCCACCTGAGACGGCGGTAATCAAAGGAAAACTGGAGTCCGAGGGTATTGAGTGTATTCTCAGGGATGAATTGACTGTGCAGGTTCATCATTTCCTTTCCAATGCTATTGGAGGAATCAAGCTTCAAGTGCGGCGAAAAGATGTGGCAAAAGCCCGTCAGATTCTCAAAGAGGCGGGCTATTTAAAAGAAGAGACTGCTCAGCCCGGTAAAATTTGGCTGAAATTAAGCGCCATCAGCTCGAAAATACCAATCATCAATAAACTTGCGGTCGAAATACGATTGTTGATTCTGGCGGGCATCATCTTGTCGACTCTCATTTTTGGCGTGCTTGCATGGTTCACTCCAACAACGAGCCAGATTCTGACCGAAAACGCGTGGTGTCTTCGGTCTGTTACACACCATGGTAAGAACTTCGTACCCAATACTTCTGGTCTAAATATTTACTTAGAGGGGTCTTGTAGCGAACGCATTGGCTTTCGACCGGGAGGGGAATTGGTACTGCCAGGGTTCAATTCATCCGCAGTTTACGGAAATTGGAAATTGCAAAACGGCCGTAGATTGCTCATCGAAACGGACACTTTGCAACACCTTTTCAACGGAGTTTACGAAATAAGAAAATTCAACAATAGCCTGACTTTAACTTCAGAGAATACTGTTTTATACTGCTACAAATCAGAATGAAATGGAATTTTCCAACAAAATAACGTGCCCCGCTTGCGGCTCAGTAGAGGTATCCAAACAAAGGCTTGCCGGAGCAACATTTGTTGTTTCTTTTCTACTACTCGGTTTTCCACTACCATTCGTCCGAAAAAGATACCATTGCTTTGATTGTGTTCAGGATTTTAAGATGAAGTGAGCACTCGCTCTGACTCACCACTCCCAAGGGGTATCAATATTAACCTGTTTCATGCAGAACAATTCCTAAACTGAGATTACATCGTTCAGGATAATCCCGTCACTCTCGTTTTCAAAAACTGCCTGAATTGCTGCGCGCACTCGCCGGAGCCTGATGGAAAACTTCGGTTTATTACCTACCTTCGCGTAGCTCCCAAAAATTAAGAGACCATGACCCTATACCCCATCGAAACAGGTAACTTTAAACTGGACGGAGGCGCCATGTTTGGCGTTGTGCCCAAATCGCTGTGGAGCCGCACCAACCCCGCCGATGCAAACAACATGTGCACCTGGAGCATGCGATGTCTGTTGATAGAAGACGGCGACCGGCTTATTTTGATTGACTGCGGTATTGGCGACAAGCAAAGCGAGAAATTTTTCAGTCATTTTTACCTGCATGGCGATGCATCGCTGGATGGCTCCTTGCAAAAGCTCGGTTTTTCGCGCAATGATATCACCGACGTTTTTCTCACCCACCTGCATTTTGACCACTGCGGCGGTGCGGTTGAGTGGAGCAACAACCGTGAGAAACTTAATCCGGTTTTCGCGAACGCCACGTATTGGAGCAATGCCCGCCACTGGAAATGGGCCACAGAGCCCAACGCCCGCGAAAAAGCCTCCTTTTTGAGCGAAAACATTCTGCCGCTGGAAGAAAGCGGTCAACTGCAGTTCATTCCGGTAAACGACAACGATTTTTTGACCTCCACCCCACTCGGCTTTGACGTGTTTGTGGTGAATGGCCACACCGATGCACAGATGATTCCTGTGATTAACTACAAAGGCAAAAAGCTGGTGTTTATGGCGGATTTACTTCCGAGCGTGGGCCACATTCCCCTGCCCTACGTAATGGGCTACGACACACGCCCATTGATTACCCTCGACGAAAAAGCGCGTTTTCTGCAGCGCGCAGCCGATGAGCAATTTGTGCTGTTTCTGGAGCACGATGCAAGCAACGAGTGCTGTACCCTTCAACACACCGAAAAAGGCGTTCGGCTGGCCGAAACCATGTCCTTTCAATCAGCCTTCTAGAGGCTAAATAATAAACGGAATAAAGGCCTTCACCTCTTTGCGGTAGCGGAGGTAGTCATCGCCAAACTCGCGAATGAGTTTCTTTTCCTCCAGCGCAACGCCCACCGGCAAGTAAAGCATGGTGGCCAGCAACATCATCAGCGTGGCATAACTCGGAATGAGTAACACCAGTCCCAGCAAAATCATGATTACGCCAAAGTAGAAAGGGTGCCTCACGTAGGCGTAGAATCCGCTTCGGATAAGACGCTTGGGAGCCTGCGGACTGTTTTCCATTTCACCATCGAGTTGGGCCAAACCAAGAAACTCCTTGAGATTCACCGTAAAAAAGGCATGGGTCAGCACAAAAGAGCCAAGCACTGCGAACAACACACCCAAAACCGTGGTAATGAGCGTTCGCTCCATGAAAAAGGGCGAATCCAGCTTCAAATGAAAATACACGATGGCCAGCAGTAAAACCATACTCTTCACATTATACAGCACACGATACGTACGGTAGTTGCGTCCCATGCTGCGCTGCATAAAAGATTTCACTCCATCAGTAGCGAGCCAACTGTGAAGCGCGTAGTAGGCAATCCACGAAACAAAAAGAAGAAGATGACCGAGCATAAGATGGTTTGTGCAGACAGCATTATAAACAGGCTGCGAAAGTAAACAATACGCCGGCAGTGTAAAAAAGTTCATTTCGCGCTGCAACTTTCTTCACCACAAAGCAAACCCTTATTTTACCGTAATTTTGGCGCATGAAGATCAATTCAAAGCTGATTGAAGAAGCGGTAGATCAGTTTGCACTCCTGCCGGGTGTTGGGCGCAAAACAGCCCTCAGGTTTGTATTGCACATGCTGAAAAAAGACCATGATGACGTGAATCGCTTTGCCCGCGCCATCACCGATCTTCGCTCGCAAATTAAGTACTGCTCCACTTGCTTTAATCTGGCCGACACTGAGCTTTGCAATGTGTGCAGCAATCCCAACCGCCAGCACAACCTGATTTGTGTGGTGGAGGACATCCGCGATATCATGGCCATCGAGAGTACACAGCAGTTTCAGGGAGTGTATCACGTGTTGGGTGGCCTGATTTCGCCTATGGATGGAATTGGCCCGTCGGATTTGAGGATTGAAGAACTGGTGCAACGTGTTTCCCAATTGCAGGAGGCCGAAATTGTGATGGCGCTCAATACTACCATGGAGGGCGATACCACGTGCTACTTTCTTTACAAGAAGCTGAAGAACCTGAATGTTACGCTCACCACGCTGGCCCGTGGCGTTGCCATTGGCGATGATTTGGAGTACACGGATGAAGTAACGCTCGGTCGTTCCATTCGCAATCGCACCCCATACGAATCTACGCTCAGCGCGTCATGAAACTCTCGGTTGTTATTGTAAACTACAACGTTGCCTTCTTTCTGGAGCAATGCCTTCAGTCGGTTGCGCGCGCCATTCAAGGTCTTGAAGCCGAAGTATGGGTGGTTGACAACAACTCGGTAGATGGCTCTGTAGCCATGGTTCGCGAGCGCTTCCCTTGGGTCAGGCTGATTGAAAGCCGGGAGAACCTGGGATTCTCGCGGGGAAACAATCTTGCCATCCGCCAGTCAACAGGTCAATACGTGCTCTTGCTCAACCCCGATACCGTGGTTGAAGAAGACACTTTTAGAAAAGTGGTAGATTTTATGGACGCCCACCCCGAAGCCGGCGGTTTGGGCGTAAAAATGATTGACGGCAAAGGTGCCTTTTTACCCGAATCAAAGCGCGGATTACCTACACCGGCAGTGGCTTTTTACAAAATCTTCGGGTTGTCGGCGCTTTTTCCGCGCTCCAAAAAATTTGGACGCTACCACCTTGGCTATCTGAACAATGATGAAGTGCACGAGGTAGAAGTGCTTTCGGGTGCTTTTATGCTGATGCGTAAAGAAGCTTTGGACAAAGTAGGTCTGCTCGACGAAGACTTTTTCATGTACGGCGAGGACATAGACCTGTCGTGGAGGCTCATTTTGGGAGGCTACAAAAACTACTACTATCCCCACACGCGCATCATTCACTACAAGGGCGAAAGCACCAAGAAAAGCAGTATCAACTACGTGTTTGTGTTTTACCGAGCCATGGTGATTTTTGCCCGCAAACATTTCAGCGAACGAAATGTAAAGACCTTTTCGTTTCTCATCAACATGGCCATCTACTTCCGGGCTTCGCTGGCCATTCTCAACCGTTTTGCGCAAAGGGCTGCCCTGCCCGTTATAGATGCGCTGGCCATTCTCGGCGTTCTTTTTCTGAGTAAGGCAATGTACCAGGAGCTGGCACACATTGATCTCAGCGACAGTATTGTGAACATTGCGCTTCCCGCCTATGCCCTTTTGCTGGTGATGTCTCTGTACCTGTCCAGCGCCTATGAGCGACCGCTCAAATGGCTCAATCTGGTGAAAGGCGTGTTGGTTGGCTCGGCGATTATTCTTTTGGCTTATAGCTTACTTCCGGAAACGCTTCGTTTTTCGAGGGCATTAACCGTGGTAGGAACGCTGTCTGCGCTGCCTGCCGTATTGCTGCTGCGGGGTATCTACCAAATGCTTGGAATTCCCAAAAACCTTTTTGCTGCCCGCAGGGCACTGAGATGTGCCGTAGTGGGTTTGCATGATGAGGCAGAGCGCGTTAGCAACCTCTTGCAGCAAAGCGGACAGGAAGTTGAATTGACCATCCACGTGCAACCCTCCGGCGACGAACGCCCCACGGCTTCGAGCATTTCACTTAGCCAGTTGCACACTGCTGTGGAGGTTCACAAACTTCAGATGGTGATTTTTTGCGCCCGTGACTTGAGCGCGCAGGAGATTATTTCGAATATGGCTTCACTTCACGGCGAGGAACTTGAGTTTAAGATTGCTCCGCCGGAAAGCCTTTACATCATTGGCAGCAAAAGCGTAGAAGGTCCGGGTGAGCTGTTCGTGTTTGAAGTCAATTCCATCTCGAAAAACGCCAATCGCAGAAACAAAAGACTCTTTGATGTAGCTTCATCCATTTTGCTCTTGCTCCTCTCTCCGCTTTTGATTTGGGTTCAGCGCAAGCCAATACAGTTCCTCAAAAACGCGTGGCTGGTGCTGATTGGCCGAAAAACGTGGGTTGGGTTTTACCCTGAAACAGACCAAAAACTCCCCCCTTTGCGTCCGGGAGTTCTTTCTCCCGCACATCACCTGCAGCCTTCATCGCGCTCAAGCGAAACCATTGGCCGCCTCAACCTGGTGTATGCCAAGGATTACCGAATCAAAACAGATTTGAGGTTGATGACCTCGCATTTCCGCAAACTGGGCGGGGAAAAGTGAGTTTTGAAACCCGTGCAGACATCCTGCTTTGCCTTCATTGTGGCTTTGCCGAAAGCAATATTTGCCCTAATTTAGCGCGCTCTAAAAAGAACGCACAGCATGTCGAAGGAAATAGAAATTTTGCTGCCCAAAATGGGCGAAAGCGTAGCAGAGGCTACCGTCATCAAATGGCTCAAATCCGAAGGTGAAATG
>SKUL01000119.1 GCA_007129985.1 Flavobacteriales bacterium | reverse complement strand
TTACGCCATTCAAGCTTGGCGTTAAGCGAGTTGTTGAGGGTAATGTCGAATCCGACCAAAGGCGCAAACTGCTCTGTAATGGTAATAATGTTGATTTGCGTTTCGTGTACAAAGCTCTTCTCCTCGCTCAGGTCGCGAATGGGTGCCCCCTCAGCGGTAAGTTCAAATGCGGGGTTTGAAGTGTAGCCTCCGATGGTAAGATTGGAGCGGTATCCGTGGTTGAGCGTAACGGTTCGGAAAATCTTCTTGAGCGCCTTGATTTTTGATAAACCGTCGTAGTTGAAATTCCAGTTGGGGTTCATCAAGGCGTCCAGAATGGAGTAATTAAGTGGGTTGAGCGGTACCTCTTCCACCGATTGACCTGTATATGCTGCGAGAAAGGCTGGAATAACCACATCCTGCTGGGTAGGTCCGTATCCGTCGGGGAATTCTGCCCTGTCGAAAACCGGATTGCTGAAATCACTCTGACCTGCGAGGCGATTGGCCACGTCCCACCGGTTAAACACAAACTGGTCGAAGACGTCGTTCTGGAAGTTTTCTCCATCGCGTATAAATGCCGTTCGAATAGGCAGGTAGGTCATGCTGAAATTACCCATTTTCTGGTAGGAATCGCCGAGGTAATCCTGCAAATCCTGATTAAAACGGTATTTTTCCGTTGAGTTTTCAGACACCATTCTACTGGCTGTAAGCTCAATTCGCATATTAGGTAATGGTTCCAGGTTTACCCTCATATTGAAATCTTCATTGCTGTTTCTCAAGACAGGCTCCTGTACAAAAGGATTGTCAACGAGCCAGCCGCGCCTACCTGCATTCTCAATAAAATTATCATCCTGTAAACCGAAAATAAACGCTGCACCCGGAGCCTGAAACTGATTATCCATACCCATAAGACTCGTTCTACGGCCGTACCCCGGCATATAGGTACCCTCATTTAATGCGTAGCGCACATTAACATTCTTCACAGTCATGATAAGCTTGGCTCCGTAATCCCAGGGTCTCAACCTGTTAGGATCCTTGTCCTTATCCTTGCCTTTCTCGTCCTCCTTCTGTTCAGGCCCACCCGGGCGTTGGGGACCTCCCCTGCCTCCGCCACCACCCTGACTTTGTGCTCTGAATTTTTGGTTCACCTTCTTGAAGTAACCCACTTTGTTGTACAGCGAGAGGAAATTAAACTGGTGGTTGATGGAGACGTTCATGCTGTTTTGGATGTTGTTACCCAAGGTATCCTGGGCCAGCGGTGCGCGCTGCCAGTTGTAGGTACCTGTGTAGCGCACGTCGGATGTCATCCAGTCGGTGATAGGAAGTTTATCAAGTGGAAGTTTGTACGATAGGTTGAAAGCGTGATTATAATCCATGGTCTCACCAAAATTCCTGACACTGCTCCAAACACTGTCTCTCCAGAGCTGGTACTCATCTTCGAAAGAGCTGTTAACCCTACCCGGTGTTTCTCCCACAATAGCCTGGTTGGTAGCCATAAAAGAAACCCTCAGTTTGTTGGTGATGTCGTAGGAGAGTTCATAATTTCTAATCCAGTTAAAGGTTTTGGTGTAAAGCTCCGGCTGCGGGAAATTGGTAATCTGGGTGTTGTTTCGCAGCAGCATTTCGTTGTATGAGCGATCTACATCCGTTCGGAATGCAAGTTGTTTTGGACCGAGGTTAAGGTTGAAATCTTTGATCAAAGCCAAGAATGGCGAGGACCTGAAAAACTTACTCTTGGCAAAAGGCTTCCAGTTGGTTGGCTGATTCATATATGTATAAGCAAGTGAAGCCCTGTGGTTTCGGGTGGTGTTGTGCTGCACTTGCGCAGAACGCATGTAAATCTCGCTGTAACTGTATGTTGCCGTAAGATTTTCAATATCCCATGGCTGAGGGTCTTTTTGGCTGTCGGGATTGCGTTCTTTCCGCACGTTGGTAAAGTTGATGCTCCGCCTTTGTTGATAATCCTGCACCCGCCTTCGCCGTTCTCTGGCAAGGTCACGATCCAGCGTTGCAGCCACTTCTGTCTGCTCGATATCAGGCGCCAGCGGGTCGAAACGAGGGTCTGACACCTGCTCAGAGTAACCGAGGTACATGGGTATTTTAACGTTGGCAGCATCGGGCAGCAGTTTACCCAACTCGAGGTTGGTTGAAATATCAAAACCGCGGGTGGTTTCCTGCTGCCTCTCCTGAACCCGGCTTTCAAGGCCACCAAAGCCCGGCGTGCTGTAGTTACCCGAAATGGCCACGTTACCGAGGTCGGCAAGTTTGGCGCTGAGCTGACCTTGCAGAGCCCAACCGCCAGAGTTGTCAAAATCCGTCATGCGCAACTCGTTCACCCAGATTTCGGCACACTTGGGCAAGCCGTCGTCGGTTTTCCAAGGGTTGGCGCGCGGGCCGTCTCTCTTTGGATTGCGAACTCCAATCATAATCATGCGCACATTGCTCAACACCGGATTTCCAACCACCGTCATTCTTCGGTCTCCATCCGATCCGTAAAACGGGATATTGTTGGCCGGGTGAATTCCGGTAGCAACCTCATTGTCTCGTTCAAGTTTGAGCTGAAGCAGAAGATCCAGTTCAATATCCATCTCGTTCTCCTCGGGCCATATTTCACGCGGATTTGTAATCGGCATTCCTCCCGGGACAAAGTCTGTAGGCACCACAGGAACCTCGTACTCATAAAAGTTCTGGTCAAAATCAGAACCGAGACGGATAAACACGGAGAGGTCACCAAACTCGATGGGGTTATCCATATCGAGTGACTCCCCGTGGATAAACATTTTCAGCCGTTTGTACAGGCGCATATCCACCTGCGTCGTTCGGAAAGCGGCCCGCGCATCACCATCTTCGAGCCCGCATACAATCAAGGCCAACGATTGCTCATTCAGGTTACGCAGGTTGGCAGAGCCCAGGTCAATTTGTTGCTCAATTCCGGGAGGAAGCACATAGTTCACCGGACGTCTGTCACCGTTTTCTTCAATGTTCACCGCGCCCACGTCGAACACTGTTTCGGGGTTTTCATTCACCGGCCCTTCTACCCCTTCTGAGAGGCTCATCATGTAGCGACGCCATTCACCGCGAATAAGCTCCAAGCGCGCAAAACGCAGTACAGTTGGGTTTTCCCATTCTCGCATCACAAGACGCATAAAACGAATTGAGCGGAAGTCCTGGATATTCACCCGGCGGTTAAACCCTTGAACAGGCACCTTGAACTGATACCATGTTACGACACGGCCATCCGAGCCTTCAGTGTCAAGTCTGTCAGTTATAAAATTTGAACCGATCTGCATCAGCGGGTGATCGGGTGGTTGAAACTCGATGGAGTATTCAAAATAAGCCTCGGATGCATCCAAGGTTAAATCCTGGTTTACGTCTTCGGTTGACGGCAGGGTTGTGGCTAGCGTAGGGTATGGCTCAGGAGCGTCCTGGGTTGATATAGAGTTTCCTTCTAACCCATTAAACCGCTTGTACCGCTCAAGGATGTCCGGCGGGTTAATGACTTCGTTCTCGTAAGTATTGTTACGGAAATAAAAGTAGTCGTCGTTGGCAGGGTCGTTAAAGGCACGCTGAAAAGCGGCGGGGTTTAAAAAGCCCTCAACCTGATTCAGGTAATTGCTAAAGTGGCTGCGCTCATCGGGAAATCCGTCGCGCTGGTTAGGAAGCCCGTCGAGACCCACGTCCTGGGTTGCATTTGAATTGGTGGTGTTGTCAAAGGCATTTACGATACTTTGGGTAAGCGGCACACGACCCCAATTGGTGTAGGTTGTAATCAACCCACCTCCGTCGTCAGTTCCATCCACGGGCAAACCGTTTTCAAAGCTCATTAAGCCGTCGCGCAGAATGTCCTCAGAAATGTTACCGAGGTGAATCTGCAGCTTACCTCCGGGCGTGGTTCCGAGAAACTCCTCAGCGTCTTCGTTGAACGGATCCATCACCCAGAACTGCACAAACTCAATGTTGGCCTGCTCAAAGTCGGTGGTGGTAAGGCTTCGCATGATACCTCCCCAACGGCTGGCAGGGTCAATCAGAGAACCGTCGGGGTTGATCCCCGCCGAATAAGCAGAACCTCCGGGAACATCAAAGTTGTACTGACCCCGCTCACTTGGATAGAATGCCAGATCGAGCGTAGGAATGTTGGTGGGCATACCCGCGGGTAGCTGTCTGTTGGGAAACACCTCCCGCTCCAGTACTTGTCGTTGGTAATGACGATTCGGGAAGATATTATCCGGGGTCTGAGGGTCATTACGATAAAAGAGCGGATCCACAATGTGCCAACCGATGTGAGCGCGGTTATAGCCTGCAACCAAACTATCTACAAACATCGCCTCCGGGTATTCGGGGCTAAACTGGGGCGGACTGGCGATAGACCACGCAATGAAGTTCCGCAGGTCAATGCGGCTTTGGCTGCCTTCAAAGTCATCAATATAGGCATTACCCTCGCTTCCTACCGCGCGTGAGTGACCCGGAATAAGGTGGGCAAATTCTCCCGACATGTTGATACTGGAGACTTCCTTGGTATTGACCAGCGGGATCGCATCGATTATTTTGGTAAGCACGTTTGACTCGGTGCTGTAGTTACCATCCAGACCCCAAATAGTGTTTCGCACGGGCTCGTCACCAATATTTACCTTTTGTGTGAGCGGCCGTTCGTAAAGGTGCATCAGGGTACCGCCAAGGTGAAACTTGTCATTAAAGCGGTATTCAAACCTTTGCCCGAGCAGGGTTTTGGTTTGAATACTGAAGAGCGTGTTACTCTCAAGCTGAATCTTGATGGGCGTTTTAGACTCGAGAAGTCCGGAGTTAAGGATGCGTACACGACCCATGTTGTAATCCACGGTATAGTCTACGTTTTCCTGCAGCATTACACCACCGGCGGTTACAGTTACCGAACCTTGCGGGATGTTCAGAGCGTTGAGCGAAATTTCATCAGATGATGCACTTTGATAGGTACCCTGAATGGTAAAACGGTTTACCCCGGGCATAAGCTGAGCGGCTATTTTTGAGGAGTCGTAAAGGGCCTGAAAAACCACCTGCTGCCTAACGGCTTCGGGCACACCCCTCTCTTCCATTGCTTTATCGAGCGTGGTTCCGAAGGGCTCAATGGTGGTGAAGTAAATTCGTCCGTTTGCCGAGTTGATGGTTCCCCCTTGTGTAGCGGCAAAATCCACAAAGTCGAATCGCCCGTCGGGAATGGCGGCGCCGTTGACGTCAATTCTGTCGAGGCCCAATAGCTGCACCAGCGGCAGGTCTTCCACGCCATCTTGCGGAATCATAGGAATGTTGATACCCTCGGTGGGGTCATCATACCAAATGTTGAGGATGAAGTCCTGGGGGTTGATTTGGTAGGCCCCGATGGAGTACACGTTTTTCATCATCAAATCCCAAAGCGGAATAAACACATTGGTGAGCGATGACTTTAGCAGTTTTGCGAAAAGGGCGTTGGCACCGGTTACCCCGTCGGTAGAGAGGTCTCCTACCTGGTAACGCTGACCATCGAGGAAGTACTCATAAGAAACAGCAAGGCGCTCATCATTGTTAAGCGCCTGGTTCAAAGAGATAAATCCGAGTTTGGAGTTATAGGTGAATTCGTTTTCGGTGAGTCGCCGCGCATTGGCGATCCGTTCAAAGTGAACCGCCTCCTGAAGGCCAAGTCCTGCCAGAGCTGAAGCGGCGGTGTTGAAGTTTCGGACTTGCGGTACATCCAAAAGCTGGTAAATACTGTTGCGGTTGTTGCTGGCAATGTTTCCCGGTTGCACTGTGAGGTTATCCTGCCCGTATTGGCTCAAGCCGTCTCCCGATTCCCCGAGGTCAGCCAATGCGATAATGTTTCGGTTATCCTCCACATCGGCGCGGTAGTTTACCACCCATACTTCAATACGAGTGATTTGCACATCGGAGTTTACAATAGGAAGGCTTCGCATGGCCCGGTCGTAGCGATTGCGGAAAAAGCGGCTAAGGAAGAAGTGGCGGTTGGCTTCGTAGTTGTCGGCCGAAAGCACAAACTCCTGAATCTGTGCACCACCCTCTACGTTGATTTCCTGGCGCTGACCACGCTGTTGTGAAAATAAGGTGGTGGTGTAGAGCTTTCCAAACTGAAGTTCAGCTTTTACCCCAAAGAGCGATTGGCTACCACTGATGAGTGATCCGCCCAGAGGCATACTTACGTTACCTGCTTCAATGCGCTTGATGATTTCGTCGTCGTAGCCGGTGTATTCCAGGCGCATCTCATTTTCAAAATCGAAGGTAGCCTGCGTGTTGTAGTTGGTGGAGAGCTTCATTTTGTCTCCGATATTTCCGATGATGTTCATCTGGATACGCTGATCGAAATCGAAGGTGGTGATGCTTCGCTGGCGCTCGGGAATCTGGGGGTTTTCGTTTTTATTGACGTTGATACCAAAAATCAGCTCGGCAGTACCCTGGGGTCGGATGTCGATGGTGTTTCCTCCAAAAATGCGGTCAAAGGCTTCCGATTCAATTTTAAGCTGAGGTGCAAAACCGCCGCCGGTGCCGTCTTCGGCGGCCTGAGCCATGGACTGAACGGCTTCTTTTTCGCGCCAGTAGTCTTGCAGCGATTGCTGCATGTCGTAATTCATGTACTCCTCAAACGACATCACCGTGGGGTTGCGGTAGTCTATCTGATCGCCGATGCGCTGGTAGATAAAATAGTTGCCCGTTTCAGGGTCGTATTCTACCACACTTTCAATATTTGAGGGGTCTTGCAGGTTGATTCCGCCCTGCTGCTCAAAGGGGTTGATGTTGTCGCCAAAGGGGAATGGCAGATCCACATCAGGCGAATCCGGCTGAAGCACGTAAATGCCACCGGGTATCCATGTCTCGGGCAAAGCGTGATATGAAGCAACAGCCTCCACACCGGACGCCAGCCCGATCAACAAAATACCCAGTATGAACAGTAGAATATTCCTACACCGTAAACTCAACTGTCTAGTTTCCTTATCGCTACATCATCTTCAATGCAAGCTTTATCAAGTCTTCAACCGGCAAATCACTCCCCCTATCTGCCAGTGCTTTCTCAATCGCCTGCTCTGCCTTGAGCCGCTCAAAGCCCAACGAACATAGGGCTATTAACGCCTCTCCACGCGCCGTATTGTGTGAGCTTGTTAAATTATCCAAACTTAGTGCCTGGG